>CAMUFS010000209.1 GCA_947088195.1 uncultured Clostridia bacterium | reverse complement strand
AAAAATACACCATATTTTAGGAACGGATATAATTATAGATCGTTTGGCTATGATAACAGATATTTATATGCCAGCTATGGTTCAACATCAAAAAGTTTTTCCAAAATATAAAGGAATATATAAAGGAGAAACAGTAGTTATTACAGGAACAGGTCCAACTTTTGAGCATTATGTACCATTAGTTGATTCCATACATATAGGGATTAATAGATGTATTTTTAGGGAGGATATTAAATATGATTATATATTTGTTACGGATTATTATGGGCAGGATGAATTATTTGAAAAAATATTTTCTTGTAAATATAAGTTAGTAAAATTTTTTGGGATAAATTATTTGGATAAAGATGCTCTTATTCCAGAATATATTAGAAATCAAAAAGATGTTGAGAATTTTTATATAGATGGATTTCATTCTACAATATATGGAACGAAATTTGAGAAGAGTAGAAAGTTTGTGTATCCACTAGACTTATCAGTATCTCCGTTAAAAACTTATGGGACAACGTTTAATAGTGCTTTTCAATTTGCATTGTGGACCCATCCAAGAAAGATTTATATTGTTGGGGCAGATTGTTGTGGAAGAGGACATGCTAATGGTTTGAATTATTCGGAGTTAGGTATTGATTATAGATATTTCATTCGATCATGGAGAAAGGCAAAAGAATTTGTAGAAGCATTTTATCCTGATATTGAAATAATTTCTGTAAATCCAGTTGGATTAAAAGGTATATTTAAAGATTATTATACTTATAGCTAGATGAACATTAAGAAATAGACCTAAAATGATATATAAAACAAATTGGTAAAAGTTATCTAAAAAATTAGAAAATATAAATAAAATATTGTTTAAAGATATATAAATTTTATAAAAATCAGTTATAGATGGAGGTCTCAAATTGATACCCATTATAATACAAATTTCGAATATCAATGAATCTTTATATGATAGAAGCAAAAAGCTGCTCGACGGGGAGCAGCAAATTATTTTTTTGATAAAAAGACTGATAAGAGATTATGGAAATGATATTGTAATTGCTACTACTAACCAAGAAAAGGATAATGTTTTAGAAAAGATAGGAAAGGCTTTAAATGTCAGGATTTATAGAGGTAAATTTAATGATGTTTTGTCAAGACTTTTAGGTGCAGCGCACTTAGTAGGTGCGGAGGATTTTATTAGAATATATGGCAATTATCCGTTAGTGGATTTATATCAGATGAAAGCATTGTTAAAGGAACATTTGGATGGAGCATATGAGTATTCTTATAATGAACATCACAATGGTGTGTTATGGGGAACTGGATGTGATATTTTTCAAACAAAGACATTGGAACAATTAGATACAGAACTGACCGATCTTTATCAAAGAGAGATGATTTCTTTTCATTTGCAACAAAATATTGAAAAATATAAAGTGAATAAGAAAATAGTTTTAAAAAATCGTCCAGCTTATAAGCTTAATCTGGAAACGGAAAAGGATTTAAAAGTAATACAGGAAGTGCTTAACCATGTTTCAAATATAGAAAATCAAGAGATTATTTCTTACTTAAGTACACATGAAATTGTGGCAGCTTATAATGTGGAGACACCACCAAAGGAAGTAGGGATAGAGAAAATTTTCTTTCATCCTGATAAGGTGGCAGATATTTTAAAAAATAGAATGGATTCAAGTACATATCCCATTAGTGTAGAATTGACTCTTACAAATAAATGTAATTTAAAATGTGTGTATTGTTCTGATCAGGAGTTACGAATTAGGCAGGGAGAAAAAGAATATTTGGATTATCAGGTGTTATCTAAATTATTTGAGGATTTAGCTTTAGGGGGAACAAAAGGAGTTGTATTGGAAGGCGGTGGAGAGCCAACATTACATCCTGATTTTAGTAAATTAGTGATGTGTGCAAAGGAAAATAATTTGGCAGTTGGATTGATTACCAATGGCACCATTCATTTATCAGAGGATATTTTGAAGCAGTTTGAGTGGATTAGGGTCAGTTTAGATGCATCTAATGCAGAAGAATATTTTCAATTAAAAAAAGTGGATTGTTTTGAAAAGGTTTTATCTAATATTGCTTATTATACAAAATATTGTGAAACAGTTGGAGTTGGTTATGTAGTGACAAATGAAAATATGTCTAATATTGAGACATTGATTATAAGGTTGAGAGAACTCGGCGTTTCCTATGTCCAGCTTCGTCCAGTGGTGGATATGCCAGATTTGCTTCCAAAGGAAAAGGATTTGACTTATCTGGAGTTTTATCGAAGCTCTAAATTTAATGTAATAGTGGATGGTATGCAGGAAAATATGGATCGAGGCAATGATAATCTTCCCTGTGTAGCAAATAGCATTACTAGCATTATTTCTGGAGATGGAAGTGTATATTTGTGTGGGCGGTTAAATATTTATGATTGGATTCCTCCTATTGGAAATATAAAGGAACAATCATTTGCGCAGATTTGGAACGGAAAGGAAAGAAAAAGACAATTAAATATGGTGGGAGATGCTTTATTTTGTAGCAAAAATTGTCCTCAATGTAGAGTTAGCAAATTTAATCAATTATTTTATCGGCTTTCTAAAACAAAATCAATCCATTTTATTTAAAGGAGGAAAAAAGAATGGTAATACCATTTGAAGAGGAATATAGAAAAAAATTCTATGCATTGGAAGAAGAAATTTTTAATTCCAATTTTTGGTCAGAGGGGGATATTTTAAAAAGGTTTGAAGACGCTTTTGGAGAATATGTAAAGCTTGGGGCAAGAGCAGTGTCAAATGGAGGCTCAGGCCTTCTTGCTATTTTGGAATATATTGGAGTGGAGGGAAAAGAAGTACTGGTTCCTTCTAATACATTTTGGGCAGATGCACGTGCTGTGAAATTAGCAGGTGGAATACCAGTTTATGTGGATTGTAATAAAGAGGATCTGTGTATGAGCTTTGAAGATATGAAAGCAAAAATTACAGAAAATACAAAAGCAGTAGTTGTTGTGCATATCGGAGGTCATATTGCATTTCAGATTGAAGAAATCGCCCAGTTTTGTAAAGAAAAGAATCTTTATCTAGTAGAAGATTGTGCGCATGTCCATGGAGCTTGGTGGAGGGGAAAAACAGGTGGACATTATGGATTTGCTGGGTCATATTCCTTTTATGCAACAAAGACAATGCCACTTGGAGATGGGGGGATGGTGGTAAGTAAGGATAAAGACTTTTTAAAATGGGTAGAGAAATATCGGAATTATGGAAAAGAAGTAATAGATGGACATGTATATTATAAGCTTTCAAATGGATTTAATTTTCGAATGAGTGAATTTAGTGCTGCCCTTGGTATTGTACAAATGGAACGGTTGGATAAAATATTGGAATTTAAGAGAGAACTGGCAGAGAAATATGACCAAATTTTTGAAAAGAGGGTTGTATTTCCTAGTGGTATGAAATCTGGTTATTATAAATATGTTGTGTTTGATACTCCTCTAAAGGAGGAGACAGGACAAGTATTTGGGGAAGGAGATTTGGGACATAAAATTGATGAGATAAAAATAGAGTTACCAAATAGTAGTTGGATTGCCAAACATCATAAATGTGTACCAATTTATTATGGATATAAGTATGCAAATGGTAGTATAGAAGAACTTGCACATAGACTGTTAGGAGAAAAGAAGGATGAATAATATTGACAATTTAGAGAGTTATGCAGATGTTGAGAATTTGAGTAGATTTACAAAAGAAAGTTTTGAAGAATATTGTAAATTAAAATTGGAGACATGTAAACAAGATGTAGAATTTATTTTAAAGAATGTATATCAGGAGAAAAAACTGAGTGTCTGCGAAATAGGAGGAGGCAATGGAAAGCTTTTATATAGTTTAGAAAAAGAAGGAATACTGGAGAAGGGTTATAACTATGAAGTTAGTGAAAGTAGATGGAAATTTGCAGAGAAATTTAAAGAGTGGATGCACTCTGAAAAAGTAATAAATAAGAATCAAGATATTTTGACAGTAGAAGATTTAAATGAGAAATTTGATTGTATCATTGCTGTAGATATTGTTACTCAAATTATTACCAATTTATATGATGAAGCAGAGGAACAATATTTTACTTGGATCAATCAGCATTTAAAAATGGGAGGAACAGTATTTTTTGAATTACAGAGTTTTACTAAAGAGATAAATTATATTATCAAAGAAAAAGAAGCATATAAATGGTGGGAAGAATTTCCAGAGGATGATCCTTTTCAGTATGGTTTGTATTCTCTAGATTTGGATCAAGATGAAAATATTGTCTATAAAAAATTGTTTTACGAGAGAAAAACAGGGAATATAGAAGGATTCAAGGATGTAATAAAACCATATCAGGAAAATGAAATAATAGAAATTTTATATAAATATGGGATGAAAGGTGAAATATATCATTGCTACAAAGAAGATGGGGATCTTCCTAAGAAATTGTATCTGGTTTTGGCTAAAAAAATAAATGAGGTAGGATAAAAATGATGCGGGAATATTATGATAGAGTAAAGGTGTTGAGAAATAAAGATAAGTTTCAGATAAAGCCAGAATATCCAATCAATGATTTGAGGATAGAATTGTCTAATGTTTGCAATCATCAGTGTATTTTCTGTGCAAATCGAAAAATGACTAGAAAAAAAGGCCATATGGAGGAAGCTTTTTTAAAGCGTATTTTGAAAGAAGCTTATCAGGAAGGGTTTCGCGGTGTGGGATATTATTCAACAGGAGAGCCATTTGTGAGCCCTAATCTTGCAGAATATGTGAGGTGGGCAAAAGAAATTGGATATGATTATGTGTATATTACCACCAATGGTGGGGCAGTGGAATTTGATAAAATTAAAGAAGTGATTGATGCTGGATTAGATAGCATAAAATTCTCTATTAATGGGACAAATCGAGAAAACTATATTTTGGTTCATGGACGGGATGATTTTGATAGAGTAATTCAAAATTTACAATGTACCTATCAATATAAAAAAGAGCTGAATAGGAACTTAAATGTATTTGTTTCTTTTGCTGTTACAAAGTATACAGAGGATTCTGTGGAAGAATTTATACAAAGTTATAAAGAATATGCAGATGATATTATTACAGCTAATGTAATTGATATGGGAGGCTATGTGCCAGAAGTAAATGAGTATTTATTGACAAAAAATCAGACGGATTTTTCGGAGGGAATGACAATTCCTTGTTATTCTTTGTGGAATGCCTTGATAGTGACATGGGAAGGATATTTAACAGCATGTTGTGCAGATTTCCAGAATTATTTTATATATGCAGATTTAAATCAAACGACATTAAAGGAAGCATGGCATTGTGAAAAGATAACTGAGTTGAGACAAAAGCACTTGGAAGGTGATATTGAAGGTACTCCATGTGTGAGCTGTGTATCAAGATATCTGGGAAAATGGAAGCCTGTATCCGAGGAGTGGGCAACAGAGTTTGATGAACAGAAAATGTTTGATACAGAAGATGCACAAAAGAGAATACAACAGTATTTGGATAAGAAAAGCCGGATGGAACAATTTCTTTCTTTATTATGCAATCCAAAGGAAGTTCACAATATTGCAAAGGAAAAACTACAAATAATAAAGAAAGAGAGTAAAATTATTTTATTTGGTGCAGGGTTGTCGGGAAGAACCATTTTAGATTATCTGCGGGAACAGCAGATAGAGCCATGTGCATTTTGTGATAATAACCCAGCGAAGGTGGGACAAATTTTAGAAGGATTGTCCATTTTGAGTTTGGAGGAAGTAAAGAAAGTATATTTGGATGCTTATATTATTATTTCTTGTGATGCTTAT
>CAMUFS010000208.1 GCA_947088195.1 uncultured Clostridia bacterium | reverse complement strand
AAGCACAGAACCAAGCAAAAGTTCATTGTGTAATTGTTGGATTTTCAGGAATAAAAGCGCTTCCAAAACCCAAAAAGCTTTTTTCAAGTAAAAATAATTATAAAATATGTGAACAAATTAGTCCATATTTAACTGACACTCCAGTAATTTTTGTAGAATCAAGAAGCACACCCTTATGTAATGTGCCTAAAATGAGGTTTGGAAGTATGCCACGGGATGGAGGCGGTTTTGTATTAAGTCCAGAAGAAAAAGAAGAACTGATATGTAAGGAACCATTAGCTGCTAAATGGATCAAGCCATATGTTGGTGCGGTAGAATTTTTAAACAATAAAGAACGCTATTGTTTATGGCTTGTAAACGCAGATCCGGGAGAAATAAATAAATGTCCTACGGTGAAGAAAAGAATTGAATTTGTAAGAGAGACTCGTGCATCCTCAAAAGCGGCTGGCACAAGAAAATTTGCAACAACACCTACGCTGTTTTGTCAGATAGCGCAACCAGATACGAATTATATTATTGTTCCGAAAACATCATCAGGAAAACGTCGATATGTGCCGATTGGCTTTATGGACAAAGACACGATCGCGAGTGACCTTGTATTTTTAATTCCAGATGCTGGGTTATACGAGTTTGGTGTACTGATGTCAAATGTACATAATTCATGGATGCGGCTGGTAGCGGGGAGATTAAAGAGTGATTATAGATATGCAAAAGATATTGTTTATAATACATTTATCTGGTGTGATCCAACTGATGAACAAAAAGCAAAAATTGAAAACACGGCACAGGAAATTTTAGAAGCAAGAAAACTATACCCTAACAGCACCTTGGCAAATATGTATGATGATGTTCTAATGCCTCCAGAACTTCGTAAGGCTCATCAGCAAAATGACAAAGCTGTGATGCAGGCATATGGATTTTCAATAAAAGATATGACAGAAAGCATCTGTGTTACAGAACTAATGAAACTTTATCAAAAGAAAGTATCAGAAAAATAAACTAAATATAGTTACCAAATTCACCGTAAAGCCCATAGCTAAAGTTAGAGGCTTTACGACGAATTTGGTAAAATATTCAAAGTACGAATAAACTATCATTCGTGGAATCATCAGACCAAAAGTTTTTCTTCTTGCAATACTGTTTGAATAGAAAACTATTATATTTCTTCCATAGATAATGCATAGTTTCTTGTTTCATGATTTTAACCATATCGCATACTCTGTCTGTAGTATCGTATCCTACAAGAACCTGCATATGGTCTTTGTCTGTTTCCATAGCGATAACTTTTCAACTATTAGTATTACAAATATCAAAAATCTTTTGCTTATCATCGTTGGCTATATTCCCTCAATGCTATATTTCCCTTTCAAAAAAAGAATATTGTATTTCACGATCACATATGTTACAATAAAAAAGGGTATCTGTTACTAACAGACACCCTTTAAGTGTTACTGGTAGACAATCCCCAAATAAACAATAACATGAGAGGTATTCAAAAACGGAAAGGAAGTGTTTACCATGAGTTATAGGGAACTCGCCAAAAAGCTCATAGATCAGATACCAGAAAGCAAAATGTACTACATCGTTGCTTATCTGCAGGGTGCAACAGTCCCAGAAGAAATACCTAACACTGAAACCATAGCCTCCATAGAGGAACTGGAAAACGGCGGAGGTACTTTATTCAATGGCAGTACAGAGGATCTGTTTGCTGAACTGATGAAGGAATAGCTATGCTCAATATACGATATTCCACCAAGTTCAAAAAGGATTTCAAAACCTGCGTAAAGCGTGGCTACAAAATGACACTATTGCAGCAAGCTATTGATACCCTTCGCGTTCCTTCACCATTGCCGCCAAAGAATAAAGAGCATAATCTAAGCGGCAATTACTCTGGATACAGAGAATGTCACATAGCGCCAGACTGGTTACTCATATACAAACAGACTGATGATGAACTGAGGCTGGATCGTACCGGTACTCATGCGGATTTGTTCGGATTATAACCCGGAAAGAAAAGGCATATGTTTTACTGCATATCCATGGTGAAATAGCCTGTTATGCACATTTCCATAATGCTTGTCTTTTGTTCGGAATAGTGTGGTACTGGCGGTCTATCTCCCGTTTTCGATTTCTTGTTTCTTTATCATACATGAATATTAAGGCAGGGAGTATCCAAAATTAGTTCCTTTCCATTTTAGAGCTAAATTGTTTGCAAGCGTATATTTCCCGATATGGGACTAAAACAAAGGAGGCAGGATAACCTGTCTCCTTTGCTTTACAATGACTTCAAACCAGCCTTCCAAGACTGATTTCCAACAATCCCGTCCACGGACAGAGCATGCTGTTTCTGAAAAGCTCTTGTTGCTGTCTCTGTTCCAGTTCCAAAAATCCCATCTGGATTCACTCCAACAATTATCTGCCAGATCTTTACTAACTTTCCTTCGCTTCCTCTCCTAATGGTATCCATCTTATATTCCTCCTGTCCCTGTATAATTGTTGCATTAGAACTTGTCTCTCCTATCGGTCTAAGAAATAACTCCTTCTCTGCCTTCCTACGTTTTGTTAAACCTGCTAGTACCTTTCCTCCTGCCTTATTGTAAAGAAGGATCGCCTCCGCTATCTGAGTTACTGTACGCCCCTTACAAAGTGTCCTTAAGCTTCCAGCTCCACAATTATATGTAAAACTGATTAAGGCATCTCTTTGGTTATCGTTAAGACTTTTCGTTATTGGTACATAAGAAGGATTATCCACATAATCCGCAAACTTCTGACAATCCATAATAAGAAAAGCATCTGCCTGTGCCTGTGTAATCATCTGCCCCTGTTTTACTCCCTCTGTATGTCCATATCCAATAGTCCATACCCCTGCTGGACATTTATAAGACTGCAAACGGCATCCCTCAAATCGCTTTATCATTTCCAGTGCTTCTTTTCCTATTGACCTTCCCATCTAGTTTCTCCCTTCTCCCTTTTTATCCGAAGTTGAGCAATCGTCTGGATCACTTTGTCATATCCTAACATAGCTGACAACCATGCTAATATGATAAGTGCTATCAAATACACTATCATTTGTGCATTTATCTCTGCCTGTACTAAAATTATGTATGATATTCCTATTATCACAGACATAACTACTGCCACATATCCTGCAAGAGCATTTGCATGATATTTTAGGGAATGTTCTTTTAACCATATCTTAATAGCTTCCGTTGCCAATCCTGTCAATGTTGAAACAATCAACAGCATCATCAAAAATATATCCAATGTCATAGTCTCTCTTCCTCTCCATATTCTTTTACTTGTCTGTCCTCCAACTCATACTGCCTCTCCCGCTGCCGTTCCTTTGTGGTCTTGATCCAACCCATAACCCCACATTCTCCACCACATATGGCAAAGACACAGGTACAGAGAGTATCTGGGATTCCTCCTGTCTGATAGTACAGCCACAGAAGAAATCCCACAAATACAAACAAGAAACAGGCAATCACAAATAAGATAATATCCATTGTCCGAATCTTCTTTTTCTTCACTATAATCTCCTACATACCTATCTGTGTAAAGATATACCCTACCACCACACCAATAACAGCCGTAATAAAATAGCCTGTCACCTTCCTCCACATCTCTCCATCCCTGTCTTCTAATATTTTCAACCGATCGCTCTGCTGCTCCATCTCCTTCACCATATTTTACACACTAATGGCCAGCTTTTCCACAGAACTTGTTAATATCTGTATCTGTTCTGTGCTTTTCTCCAAAACCTCAATTCTGTGATTTTGCCGATTATTTTCGTCTTCTAGCCTTCTATTCTCTACTTCCATTGCTCGACGAAATTCCTCATGCTCTGCCCTTAAAATTGGTGTATCCAATCCATTCCCTCCTCTTTTTATATCTAAATACAAAAAGCATCCTAACTGGATGCCATAAACACTTCTCTATCCTAATTTACGCCCATAATAATATTTAAAGCTGTTGTCTCATCTGATACTCTTTTTTCCACCCGAAACAACTTAGAATATTTACTATAATCGATCTCTTCTCCATTTTCCTTTATAGCAATAAGACTCTCTACATGAGCAAGCCTTTCTTCCATATTAATCAGATCCACTTGATTCTGGCTCGCATCTGCGTTAATGCTAATCCCATACCCCTCTCCTCCATATCCTGTCATTCTTTTCTCATTAATACTGATTACGCCTTTTATTACATCTTCCCCATTCACTATTACTCTCATTTTCTTTTTCCTTTCTTCTTTTCCTTTTATCGGTTTCTATCTGCATTACAACAATCAATATCACAACGACAGTTATTGCACATATGAGCATCACAGCAATCCGTACATCCTCCGCCACCATTAGAACAATTTTCATCTGAATCACAGAAACAGTTAAAATAACTATCTTCATCACAACAATCCTTGCCACATCCCCAAGTATCCTCGCATGTCCAGTTTACACCACAGCCACCATCTGTCCCACATGCATCCGAATCACAACAGTTTGTATCACAGCAAGAATTATCACAGCCATCTGAATTGCAGCTACAACCATGTGCTCCACAACCGTCTGCATTACAGCAATTAATATCACAGTTACATGCACTGTCGCAGTTACAATAATCATCATACACCTGTTTTTGAATTACACTCAATGTATTTACATCGCTGGCAAGCATATAATCAGATACTGCTGTTGATATTGCACCTCCTTTATAGTACACATAACGTCTATCAATGCTATCCCCAATACAGGCATTGATTTCTTGAATCAGACTTATAAAATGCGATTTAGATGTTCTTGAACCTGCTGTCACTTGACTAGCTCCACCAGTAAAACCATACCGATGATAGGTATCATTAACACCACGAACTACCTGATTCATATCTGATGCAGATAATTTATTACCCGCTACTATTGCCATAACAAGTGTACCTCCCTTATGTACAATCCAATTTTGTCCTTTCTTTCATTATTTCCCTCAGTTGTCGATTCTCTTCTTCCAGCTCTGTCATTCTTCCTTCCAGTTTTTTGATTGCCTCCACCATCAATCTTCTTTCACAGACATCTGAAAAATGAGCAAAATATTGGTTGATAATTGCCATAAATTTAATGCCAAAATCATTTGGCATCTTGTCAAGTCTTCCTGTATACTCATGGTTTACAGCAATACAAATCTGACATGGCAGGTTTGTTACACTCTCATCATGAAATTCAATAAATTCTTTTCTTTTTTCCTCATTCAAAGGAGTTTCATAGTATAAACTCCCAAGCTCCATCTCTTTCCGTTTTTCTCTATCATAAAAGAAAAATCTATGACAAGGGTATATGGTTCCTTCTGTGTCAAAACAAACTAATTTTCTACCCGAACTACATCCAGAACACTGCTGAAAGTGCTTAAAAGGAAATCTCTTTCTGTTAGTGGTAATTTTACATAGCTTCCTTGTAATAAGACCCAACTGCTGTGAAAAGATTTCTAAATCTGCCTCTTCCCATGAATCTTCTATCACCCAACTAAATTTGGAATTTCGAATCCCAAGCTCTCCTGTAAAGTATTGATAAGACTCATACAAAAATGGCAGAGAATCCTTTGACACACAAGCGTGAATGTGAAGATTATCCTCTGGTATTTCATGTTCCACAAAAAATTTCTTGTATTTTGCAACCGCTTCCTTTACTAAAATAGAAGATCGCATCCTGTTATCTGCACATGGTCTTTTGTTATCTTGAATGGTCGAAATCCCATCAATAGAAAGTTGTATTGTGACAGCCTTCCCTTTTTTTGCATACCACTTTTCCAAAACTTCTTCCACTTGTCTG
>CAMUFS010000207.1 GCA_947088195.1 uncultured Clostridia bacterium | reverse complement strand
CCGCTACGTTTTTCACTAAGCGGGAGCGCGGTGACGGAGGATTATAGACCATTCTCCGCGCGGCCCCTCCTCTCTCAATCATTCCATAAATTTCTACATAGAAAGTATAGTTTTATAAAAAGCGTAAATATTAGTGTAAAAAGAGACAACAATGTATAGTTTCACCAATGAACAAATGTATTTCTAAAAAAAACATATCTTGACAATTTGCCTGATATGGCGTATTATGTCAACATGCGAGTGTGCGCAACAATTTAGCGGTAATCCGCGCAATGTAAATGGATAAAGCGATAAAGTGTCAAAAGCACGATATAAAATTGCATATAGCAATTATGCACACAGCAAATTTTTATGGGAGGAAAGATATGATGAAAAACAAGAAGTTTCTTGCTCTTGCGTTGGCGTCTGCTATGGTTGTTTCTCTTACAGGCTGTGGTGGAAATTCTAGCGATCCAACGACACAGGGCAGTACAACCCCTACTACATCCAGTGCTACTCAAAATACAACAACCAGTGCACAGGATGAGACAGACACCTCTGATCAGGAATATGTGTATAAAGACGCAGTCAATGTACTCTGTGCAAACTGGAATCCACATACCTATCAGACGACAGATGACAACTATCTTTTTCAGTTTATTGCATGTGGTTTTTATGAGCCAGTGTATAATGATGAGCTGCATCCAGTGGATGGTCTAGAGCCTTTTGCTGGTTATAAGTTTATTCCGTCAATGGCTGCGAGTGATCCAGTTGATGTGACAGAAAAGATAAAGGCAGAGCATCCTGAATTTGGTATTCCTGAATCTGCATCGGAGGGCTATGCCTATACGATCGATCTGAATCAAAAGGCACAGTGGCAAGATGGTACTCCAATCAATGCGGACAGCTATATATATTCCATGAAGGAGTTGTTAAATCCGAAAGCTAATAACTATCGTGCTACTGATTTTTATAATGGAGATTTTGTTATTGCAGGTGCTGAGGCATATGCAAATAGCGGAAAAAGAAAGTTTTTGATAAATTCTGAAGATGGAGAGACCATGGTGTATGCTCTTGCAGATTTAGTGAAGGGTGAAGATGGAACCTATTCCACTGCAGAAGGGTACCAAGCTTTCTTTGGCTTGAATGAAAATTATGCATGGATGGGCGGCAAGTCCCTGAATGATTATCATACATCAGGACATATTCCAGATGAGGTGTGGACCGTGCTTTCTGAGGCTGCTGATGCACAGAATTACTGCCCAGTGACAGATGAGACAATCGCTGCTTTGTATCAGTTTACAGGAAGTGATACATGGGGAAATGAGCCACAGGAGCAGCTTGGTTATTATATTTCTGTCGCTACTTCTTATTATCCTGAGGTAGATTTCTCTACGGTTGGTTTATTAAAAACTGGTGATTATCAGATTACGCTCGTATTTGCTACATCAATTAGTGGTTTTAATCTTTATTACAATTTGTCAAGTCAAACATGGCTTGTAAAAGAAGATCTGTATGAGGCAAATAAGAAAATCAATGGCGATGCATATTCTTCTACTTATAACAGCAGTGTGGAGACTACCAGCAGCTATGGACCATATAAGTTAGTAGAATTCCAGTCAGATAAGGCACTGCGCCTTGAGAGAAATGAAAATTGGTTTGGTTACACCGATGGACAGCATACTTATAAGGACCCAACGGATGGACAGGTTTATGATATGTGGCAGTCCACAGCGATAGAATGTCAGGTAGTGGCAGAGTCTGCGACACATAAGATGATGTTCCTCAAGGGAGAATTGATGACATATGGTCTTGGTGCAGATGATTTTGACACTTATAGAAACAGCGAGTATGCGTTTGCTACTCCAAAGACTACAACATTCTTCTTTATTATCAATGGTTATATGGATGCCATTAAGAATCGTGAGGCAAGTAGCGATTTTGACAAGACAAAGTATGATTTGGAGACCATGACACTTAAGACCTTCAAGCAGGCCTTGGCAGTGACCTATGACAAGGAATTGTTTGCAGGAACCATATCTCCTTCCAGAAAGGGCGGCTATGGACTGATTGGAACGACTTATGTATACGACCCAGAGACTGGCGCAAAGTATCGTGATACCGATCAGGCAAAACAGGTTTTATGTGATTTCTATTCCGTAGATACATCCAAATTCAACAATCTGGATGAGGCGGTAAATTCTATTACAGGCTTTGATCCAGAAGAAGCAAAAGAGCTGTACAAGCAGGCATTTGATGAGGCTATCGCTGCAGGCTATATCACAGATGAGAATGGTGATGGCATCTCTGATCAGACAGTTCGTATTGAGTATGCTATGAGTACAGATCCAAATGATTTCTTGACAAAGACCATTAACTATCTGAATGAGAAGATGAAGGAAGTCACAGCTGGCACACCATTTGATGGAAAAATTGAATTTGCGATGTCCGCAAATTATGGAAATGAGTGGAGCAACAAGCTGAGAAATGGTTTGGCTGATACAGCATTGGCTGGATGGAGTGGTTCTGCGATGAATCCATTTGATGTGATTCGTCTGTATACAAATGGAACCGAGCAGCAGTATGACGGCAAATGGTTTGATGCAAGCAAGGTTGATATGACATTGGAGCTTAATGGAGAGTCTATTACTATGAACTTAAGACAATGGTCAGAGGCTCTGCTTGGCACAACGGTTACAAAGGATGGAAAAGATTATAACTTTGGTGAGGCTTTTGCTGATGTAGATACAAGACTGACTATTTTGGCATCTTTAGAGGGACAGATTCTGCAGACTTATAATTATATTCCTATGCTTGAGGATGCTAGTATGGGTCTTCTGACACAGCAGGCATATTATGTTGTAGATGAGTATAGTCCGCTGATGCAACGTGGTAGTGTTCAGTACCTGAAGTACAATTACAGCGAGAGTGAGTGGGCAGCGTATGTTACAGAACAGGGCGGTGAGCTGAAATACTAGAAGTAGAGTGATATATCTGCTTCACTACTTGCAAATTAAGCATGGTTTCACAAAAAGCAGGGATTTTTGGGGGCTATATGCCCCTAAGATGCCTGCTATTAGTGCAAAATCCCCTGTGGGTTTTTGACAAGATTTGTGGGACGCAAAAAACCGGTCGGAGGTAATGTATGGGAAAATACGCTGTAAAAAGAATTTTGTTGATGTTGATGACATTGTTTATCATCACTTTTATGTGTTTTGTATTGATTAGGATGCTCCCTCTGGCTGAGCTTCCTATTGGCGATCCTCACTCTGATGTAATTGAGGCACGCAGAGAGGCGGCTGGGTATAATAAGCCTTATTTGATTCAGTTTGGTATTTTTTTGAAAAATATTTTTACAAAATGGGATTGGGGAGTTAGTGATGTGCTCTATTTTGGGCAAGAGGTAGCAGATGTTTTCGTTTCAAAGCTCCCTGCGACTATAGTTGTCAATCTTTATTCTATCATTTTTAGTATTCCTATCGGAATTATTCTTGGTATTTTTGCAGCTATTAAGAAAAATAGCTGGATAGACCACACGATTTCAACATTGACTATGGTGTGCATATCCGTACCTTCTTTCGTATATGCATTTATAATACAATATTTTTTATCTTATAAGTTGGGCTGGTTTCCCTTTTTGATGAAGTCTGGAACAAATTTCTTTACCTGGAGCATGTTTGTCAGTATGCTGCCGGCGGTGCTTTCTCTGTCCATGGGCGTGATCGCGGGCTTTACACGTACCACTCGCGCCGAGCTCACAGAGGTGCTGACCAGTGAATTTATGCTGTTGGCAAGGACAAAGGGATTGACGAGAGCACAGGCTACGGTCCGCCATGCCATGAAAAACTGTATGGTGGTGGTGCTGCCATCCATCTTTGGGCAGTTTATCAGTATTATGTCAGGTTCCCTGATTATTGAGAAGATTTTCTCCGTACCGGGTGTGGGACAGCTTTATTTAAATTCCATTAACGGCAGGGATTATCCTATGTTTACCATGCTGGTAGTATTTTACACTTCTGTCAGCTTGGTAGCGAGCATTGTGGTTGATATTAGTTATGGATTTATTGATCCCCGTATTAGAATGGGTTCGAAAAAGTGAGGAAATGGGCTATGGAGAGAAAAGGACAAGAACTGGAACATATTCCAAAGGAAAAATTTGAGTTTGCGCAGTTTGACAAGACAATTCAGGATAAAAAATTCGATACCAAAACCCGCGGCTTTTTTGCGGACGCCATGCTTCGGTTTAAGAAGAATAGGTCTTCTGTGATAGCTGCCTACATTCTTGCTCTGCTTGCTTTGTATGCGATTTTGGCACCGATTGTCGCTCCGATCAAGATGGATAATAAGGATAAAGTGTATACAAACACACCTCCTTTTATCCGGGCGATTGCCGATAAGGGCTGGGGGATCTTTGATGGTGCTGTGGTGCATGAGAGCCAGAATGAGGCGCAGATGAATTATTGGAAGGGTATTGGGGTGGAGACAGGATATAACCCGATTATTAAGATTTTAGGAACCTCTGAAACAGTGTCTAAGTATCGAGGACAGGACAGAATCTCCTATTTTTATAAGATGTCAACCAATAAGTATTATGATGTTGGTGTGGTATATCGCGTTCTTTCTTATAATGAATTTGAGAATATTCAGAAGTGGCAGAATGAGACAGGGATTCAAGTAATATATCCTTATGTGGAGCCAGAGGCAATCGGAGGTATCAGTGACAGCCCTAATCTTTGGTATCAAGTAGATGCAAAGGGATCCGCTGTGCTTGATGAAAATGGTAATTTTATTCCGGTATATTCCACAAATTCTGCAATAGAAGGTGCACCATATAACAGTATACGGATTCCGGGTGATGATGGCAGTTATATCTACAGTGTCCGCAAGTCTGGGTCTGTGCAGGCACGTATTTGCTATTATAATTATTATCAATATTTAAATGGATACGAGCCTATGTATCTGCTGGGCACCAGCGTGCTGGGGCAGGATCTGTTCTGTGGTATTGGAGTTGGAGCAAGATTCTCTTTGATTTTTGCTATTGTGGTATCTGCGATTAATTTGACAATCGGTGCGATTTACGGAGCGATTCAAGGATATTACGGCGGCACGGTCGATATTGTTATGGACCGTTTTGCGGATATCTGTTCTGGTATTCCTACCATAGTTGTCACTGTATTGTTCCAGCTTCACCTTGCGGCTAAGGTGGGCACGGTGGGAGCTTTCTTGTTTGCATTTGTTATGACAGGGTGGATTGGCATGAGCGCTTTGACTAGAAAGCAGTTTTATCGCTTTAAGGGACAGGAATTTGTCTTTGCGGCGAGAACACTTGGTGCTTCGGACAAGCGATTGATGTTTAAGCATATTTTCCCAAATGCCATGGGTACCATTATCACAAGCTGTGCGCTTATTATTCCCTCTGTGGTATTATCAGAGACAACAATGACTTATCTGGGAATTATCAATATTGCAGATTTTGCCGGAACCAGTATTGGCACACTGCTGGCACAGGGGCAGCCTTCGATGCTGACAGCGCCCCATGCTATGTTTTTCCCTTCGATATATTTTGCATTGCTGCTGATTTGCTTTAACTTGTTTGGCAATGGTTTGCGTGATGCATTTAACCCTACAACAAGAGGAGTGGAGGACTAAGATGGAGAATAAATTATCAGTCAGGAATCTCACTGTATCCTTTCGTACCTCCAACGGCAGAGTACAGGCTGTGCGCGGCATTAATTTTGAGCTTGCCAAAGGAGAGACACTGTCCATCGTGGGTGAGTCTGGTTCTGGAAAATCTGTGACAAGTAAGGCGATACTTGGAATACTCGCCGGCAATGCGATTATTGAAGGCGG
>CAMUFS010000206.1 GCA_947088195.1 uncultured Clostridia bacterium | reverse complement strand
CGCATAATTCGCAAGCTCATTATGCGCCGACGTTTTTCAATAGGTTCCATAGAACCATAGCCAATTCTCTGGGCTGCTTTTTTGCTTGTTCTGGAATGGATTTTTCCACTTTTTATTTTTGGAAACAGCAATCAAATCATTGATAAAAGGTTTGATACTTTTCTAAATATATATTACAATATATGTTTCAAACTAACAATTTTGGATTACCGAGAAAGTAGCAGAACCAAAACATTGGTATCCTCAAGGAACCTATTGAAAAACGTCGGCGCTTAACGAGGTCCCTCACGAGTTTAGCGTCCGCTACGCTTTTCACTAAGCGGGAGCGCGGTGACGAAGGATACCAATGCTTTGGTTCTGCGGACCTCTTTCGAAAATAATATTATAAGTCTATGTTTTGTATAAAGTATAATCAAATCTCAGCTATTATAATAGAACTATATATTATAAAAAAATAAGGAGAAACGGAGGATAGCATTAAAATGAACACCTATTGGTCACAATATGTACAAAAAACAGAAGAACTTTATCTATCTCGTGCATTGCGATTTCATAAAGGAAACATGAGCCGTTGGATAGATGCCATGGGTCTGCATGATGGAATGAAGATTTTGGATGTGGGCTGCGCTGGTGGTCTTCTCTGCCATCAATTAAAGGAACAGCTTCCGGCATCAGAAATCATAGGATTGGATTTTGATACTGGACATATTGCGTATGCTATAAAAAAGAGCATAGAATTAAATCTTCCATGTAATTTTATTGCAGGAGATGCTACTAACCTTCCTTTTGCAGATGATACATTTGATGTTTGTTATTCTCATACAGTGATGAATTTCTGCGAGCCTGAAAAATTTTTCAGTGAGCAGTATCGAGTGTTGAAGCCCGGTGGTAGGATGATCATTATGGATGTCTATAATAGGGGAGCTCGACCAGAAGAGTGGATACCAACTGAAACTTGTGAGGAAAAAACATTGTTTGATAAGCTCTGGGAAGCAGCATCCAGCAATCCCAATAGTTCAATCAAACGATATGAGAACCACACGGAAAAATATTTTGCCTATCTTGCAGCGCAGGGGTTTCATAATATTTCTATAGATGCGGTGGCAGCAGTTAATTATGCTCCAGACTGCGACAATGTAAATGAGCAAATGGCACGGGCACAAATAAACGAGGATAGAATGTCAGAGCTTTGTAGTGTGCAAAAAGCTTACAGCATGGCTCCAAATGCGCTTAGCAAAACGGAATATCAAAACTTACACGATATGATTAATCGCAGATATGACTGTAGAATCCGGCAATATGAAAATGGGGAAAAGAACTGGGAATTTCGCATTGTGACAACTGTACTGATAAGCGGCACGAAACCTTGATTTTTGACAGTTAAATGGTAGGATAGCTAAAGCGTGTTTGAAAATTGGGAAATATATATTCAAACACGCTCTTTTATTTTTTATAAATATTTTTCAATAATGTATTTTGATAATATTTTTTTCCCTGCAAATGGCAAAATGGGTGTGATTGCCTCCAATCCATTTTTCTGAATTTCCTCTTCAGCAATTCTTCGAAGTGTTTCTTTTTCAATAAATGGCAAAATACTTTCTATTGATGCAAGTCCCGCTTGCTGATATTTTTTCTCCGCAAGCTCTGATATTTTTTCTCTGCTGACAAAAGGGGCAATTTTCTCTATTTCCCCACAATCTCCTTCCTGTTCCAAAATAATGTCTGCCATTTTATCAATAGTCTCTCTATCTATAAATGGCAAAATAGGTGTGATTGCACCCAATCCATTCTTCTGAACTTCCTCCTCAGTTATTTTCCTAATGGTTTCTTTCTCGATAAAAGGAAGAATACTATCTATAGACGCAATGCCAGATTGCTGGTATTTCTTCTCTGCCAATTCTACGAGCTTATTTCTGCTGATAAAGGGAGCAATATCCTCTATTTCCTTACAATCTCCTTTCTGTTCCAATATCTTATCTGCAATCTTATCCACAACTTCTCGACTGGTAAAGGGCATTACTTCGCCTAAATCATTATATTGTCCTTCGTCCACTGCTTTCAGCACCAATCTATCAACCACATCCCTCTCGACAAATGGCAGTATATTAGAAATCTCTTCCCAATCAATCTTCTTTGCCTTTTCTAAAATATTCCCTACCTGTGCCGGCTTTAAAACAGGTGCCACTTCACTGATTTCTTTTATGCCCACAGAATGGTCCTCCATATATTCTTCCACCTGTTCCTGTGCAGCACTTTCAAGTAATTTTGTCACTTCAGATTCCTCACCGAGCAGTTCTCCAAGTGTCACATCAAATATCTGTATTAACTCTGGCAGCTTTGATATATCAGGCATCGTATTTCCGCGTTCCCAGTTACTGACAGCCTGATAACTGATCCCAAGCCTATCTGCAAGCTCCATCTGTGTCATATTCTTTGCTCTTCTTAATTCTGCAATCTTTCCCCCAATATTTCTTAAATTAAACATATGCCTATCTCCTTCCTGTACTATAGCATCTCTTTGTTACGAGGTCATTATAAAATATTACTGACAGAAAGTCTAACATGTAGTACTTGAGTTTTTCTTTTTTAGCAACTCAAGTATAAGTTGAGAACAAGGAAACGTATAGTTACAAAAAAGCCGACTTTTCCTGAGCTCTAAATCGCTCCCTGCCACTTGATAGGAAGCGATCTATAGTCAAGATAAATCGGCTCTCTAAGATATTATTCTATCATTACTCCACAGACACTACCTTATAGTCCTGATCCTCCACAGCCTTTGTAAGTGTTTCAACAGAAACGTCATCATTCAATGTCACAACCGCCGTGCCTGCCTCATGACTTACCAAAGCTTCTGTCACTCCTTGTAATGCTTCCAATGACTTCTTCACTCTAGCCTCGCAGTGTCCACACATCATACCCTCGATTTTCATTGTCTTAGTCATTTTTGATTCCTCCATTTTCTCTTTGATCATTTTCTTATCTATTCCACATGTCTGTTGTTCAGACCTGACAGAATACTTATTTCTAATTTTATCCTTTCCCGCATCATGGATACGAACTAAATTCAACCGCAGTGCATTTGTCACCACACAAAAGCTTGACAAGCTCATTGCCGCCGCTCCAAACATAGGATTTAACTGCCAGTGAAAAATCGGAATCCACAATCCTGCTGCCAGTGGTATGCCAATTATATTATAAATAAATGCCCAGAAAAGATTCTCATGAATATTCCTAAGTGTGGCCCTGCTTAAACGGATTGCCGCCGCCACATCACTTAAGCTGCTTTTCATCAGGACGACATCAGCCGCATCAATAGCAATGTCTGTGCCTGCCCCTATGGCCATACCAATATCTGCTCTTGTCAATGCTGGTGCGTCATTAATGCCATCTCCCACCATCACAACTTTTCCCTTATCTTGTAATGCTCGGATCACGCTTTCTTTTCCGTCTGGCAGTACACCTGCAATTACCTCATCCACACCTGCCTGCCTGCCAACTGCATTTGCCGTCCGCTCATTGTCCCCTGTCAGCATCACAACATGAAGTCCCATATTTTTAAGAGCATCCACCGCCTTTGTGCTATCCTCCTTCAGCACATCCGCAACTGCAATGAAACCAATTAGCTTGCCATTTTCTGCAAAAAATAGTGGTGTTTTTCCCTCTTCTGCAAGCTGTTCTGCCCGTTTATAAATAGAAGCCGGAATCTCTGCCTGACCTCCTACATATTTTAAATTTCCCCCAATTAAAACAGCACCATCCCGCACAGCGGAAAGTCCATTCCCCGGAAGTGCTTGAAACTCTGTCACTTCAAATGGCTGCAGTTTTCTCTCTTTACCATATCGAACAATAGCTCCTGCCAGAGGATGTTCACTTTTATTCTCCAGAGAAAAAGCAATCTCCAAAAGTGTACTTGCCTCTATACCAGCGACAGGTATTACATCCGTCACCTCAGGTTCCCCGCGTGTGAGGGTTCCGGTTTTGTCAAGCGCCACTATCTGCATCTTTCCCGTCTCCTCCAAGGATACGGCTGTCTTAAACATAATACCATTTTTTGCGCCCACTCCATTCCCCACCATTATGGCAACAGGTGTCGCAAGCCCCAGAGCACATGGGCAGCTAATAACCAATACAGAAATTCCCCGCGCCAGCGCAAAGCCTATACTTTCTCCCGCCAAAAGCCAGATAAGAATCGTCACCGCCGCAATCGCAATCACCGCTGGAACGAAAATACCAGATACTTTATCTGCCACCTTGGCAATCGGTGCCTTCGTTGCCGCTGCATCACTCACCATCTGAATAATCTGTGAAAGTGTTGTATCCTCCCCCACTCTTGTGGCCTCGCAGCGGATAAAGCCAGACTGATTTAACGTTGCCGCAGACACAGTATCTCCTTCTGCCTTATCAACGGGGATGCTTTCTCCTGTCAGCGCTGATTCATTTACCGCACTATTTCCTGCACGTACAATACCATCCACCGGTATATTCTCTCCCGGACGAACAACAAAAATATCCCCCGCTCTCACCTGTTCAATAGGAACCTCAGCTTCTACCCCATCCTTTATCACAACTGCCGTTTTTGGCGCAAGCTTCATTAAGCTCTTTAAAGCATCTGTCGTCTTTCCCTTCGACCGTGCCTCAAGCATCTTTCCCACAGTAATCAGTGTCAATATCATGGCCGCTGATTCAAAATAAAACTCATGCATATACGCCATCACGCCTGTCATATCATTCCTGACCTGTGCATCTGTCATCATAAATAAAGCATAGGTACTGTACACAAACGCCGCCGTTGAACCAAGTGCCACCAATGTATCCATATTGGGCGCCTTATGAAAAAGACTTTTAAATCCACTAATAAAAAATTTTTGATTAATTACCATAACAATAACAGTAAGGAGAAGCTGTACAAGTCCTATCGCAACATGATTTTTAGAGAGAAATTCCGGCAGCCACCAGCCCCACATCATATGCCCCATTGAGACATACATCAATGCTATTAAAAATCCAAGCGATGCAAATAGCCTTTGTTTTAAAAGTGGTGTATCTCTATCCTTTAAAAGCTCCTCATTCGCTGACGCGGATAATGCAGATTCTTTTCCTAATGCTCCCTTTTTCGCTGCTCCATATCCCGCATCCTCCACCGCCTTAATAATATCTTGTGCAGATGCTGTCCCCTCCACACCCATAGAATTAGTCAGCAAACTGACAGAACAGGCGGAGACACCTTCCACTTTAGAGACGGCCTTTTCCACCCGCGCACTGCACGCTGCACAGCTCATACCTGTCACTGTATACTGTTCCATTTTTAACCTCCATTTCTACCTTTTTATTTCATCAACTTCTGAAGTGTCACCAGCAATTCTTCCACAGTATCCTCTTTTCCGTCTCGAATGTCCTGAATAACACAAGTTTTAATATGATTGGACAAAAGTACCTTATTAAAACTATTAAGCGCTGCATTTACGGCTGCAACTTGAATTAAAATATCTGTACAATATGCATCTCGCTCCACCATACCCTTAATGCCTCGTATCTGTCCCTCAATACGATTTAGACGGTTAAGCAGATCTTTATATTCCTTCTCCGTTCTCTCCTTAGTCTTATGACAACAATTATCTGTCGATTCCTTCATAGATAATTTCCTCCTCTCTTTTTTATTATATACCCCACGGGGGTATATTGCAAGTAAAAAAATATTTTTTATGCAAAACTAATCCATGACGTCATCTTCAAAAATGACTCCATAAATTAGTTTCACATAAGACATACTTTATACAAAATATCCTTATAGACTATTTGTGATTGTGAGGTGGTGAATCATATTCTAGAAGGGGCCGCCCAGAGAATTG
>CAMUFS010000205.1 GCA_947088195.1 uncultured Clostridia bacterium | reverse complement strand
TATGATGGATGGCTTTGCGGCGGCAGAATGTCTATCCGAGATGGAGCATGAGTGTAAGCTGATTTTCTTTTCTTCAAAGGAGGAGCTGGTATTTCAGAGCTTTCATTATGAGCCAGTATATTTTGTGAGAAAGGGAAGCATAGAGCGTATGAGAGCTGAGTTATCTCGTGCTCTAAAAAGAATACAAGAAAAGTATTATAAAAGGCTTTATCTTAATCTATCAGATAAAAATGGAATGATAGAGCGGGTTTCTATTACAGAGATTGAGAGTATCCAGAGTGATAGAAACTATCTAGTATACAATACGTTATCTGGAAAAGATTACCGCCAGCGAAAAACGATGGAGGAGGAAGAGCAGAATCTTAGGAGATATGGTTTTTTGCGCATACACAGAGCTTTTATGGTAAATGTGCATTATGTAGTACAAATAAAACAGAATCTTAGTGAGGTTCGTTTGAAATCTGGGAATATTTTTAAGATTGGACAGAGTTACCGGCGGACAGTGGAGAAATATTTTAGGGAGACAGAAAAAGTATAAAATTTAGAAAATATTGAAAAGCGGCGAAGAGATGGGGAAAAGATGGGCGAATTATTGCAGAATGTGGAGCTGATAGGATGGATTGTGCTTGAAAATTTAATTCTGATCAATATGATTGGCTGGAGCTTTTTGTGGCAGGGCAGAAGGGTTCGGAATAAGAAGCAGGATTATGAGATCTTGGAGATGATGAATCAATATTATGCGGAGGATCTCAATGCCAGCAAGGAGCGCTATGATCAGATTAGCATGATCAAACATGATATGAGGAATACGCTTTTGGTGATTGATAATCTGATTCAGAGTGGCTGTGTGGAGGAGGCACGCCGATTTTTGGGAACTCAGGTGGAGCGGATAGATAAATTGTATCAGATTGTGAAAACGGACAATAGCTTTGTCAATGCCATTTTAAATCAGAAGCTTTCGGAGGCGAAGGAGAAGGGGATTGATGTAAGGTGCGTAATTCTCACGTCTTTTCAGGGAATTGATAACAAGGATATTTGTAATCTATTTGGCAATCTGCTGGATAATGCCATTGAAGCAAACGAAGGGCAGAAAAGTGGAGCATGGTTAGAGCTTATCTTAGAGGGAGACAAAAAAGAGCTTGAGATTATTTGCCGCAACAGCACAACAAATAGTGTGGAGCTTCGCCAGAATCATCTTCCTATCACAAAAAAAGACAAAAGATGGCATGGATATGGGACAAGAATTATCGGAGAGATTGTAAAGCGGTATCAGGGGGAAGTGTTTTATACTGCCGGAGTGAGGGAGATAGAAGCATCTGTAAGACTTAGAAGGAATGAAGAAGGATGAGCTTTAGAATAAAAGACAAGTTTCAGATAGAGAATAAAACCTATGGCAGAAAATATCTTCTTCTGCTGCCATTTCAGTGTTGCCCGCTGTGTACCGTGGGCACGCTTGTACAAAAACTTATAACAGGAATTGTATGTATTTTATGGATTATCGCAGAGGCAGGTATGATTGATAGGGCGCTTGTCTGTATGGAAGGAATGGCAGAGTGGAGGGAGCTTCTGCCATTTCTTTTGGCATTTCTTCTAATGATAGCTTTAAAGAGAATGGGATATAATCTAGGGCGTTTGCTTACCATGAAGAGCGAAAATAAAACACAATATTTATTTCAAAATGAGGTGGTAAAGAAATGCTCTCGCGTGTCCTATTGTATTCTGGAAGATGTGAGATTTCAGGAATTAAAATTTTCTATTTTAGATAATGCAGAAAGAATCATCTGGGTTATGGTTCAGCAGACAGGAAATTTTATGCAGTATATGGTGCGGGTGGTGGGCATAGCTTTTCTGCTGGGTTTAGAAAATCCTTGGCTTGGTGGTCTTGTTCTTTTATTTATGGGACCCTTTTTATTGGTGTCACTTCAGAATAAGCAGCGGATTGATCAGGAATTTTCTAGTAAGAGAAAAATTGGGCTGAGGTGGCGCTCCTATCTGGATTTTGTGTTAAGAAGCCGATTTTCCTTGGAGGAGAGAGCCATATTTGCCTATACTGATTATGTGCAGAGAAGAAGGGAAGAACAGGAAAGGGGATTTGCCCAAGCATTTTATCAGAGACTTGGCAATCTGGCAGGAGGAGAGATAGCAGGAATTGTTCAGTTATCCATACTTTTTCTCTTGATATTGATATTTCGTATCGCTCTTCTTGCAAAAGGGGCAGTGAGCCTTGGAATGTTTATTGCTCTCTCAAAGGGTGTGTATGATATGGTTTTATTTTTATATAATGGAGTGGATGACACAATCCAGAGAATGGAGCGCAGTATGGAGTTTTTGAGGGATTTAACTGCCTTTGCAGCTATGCCGGAGGTAGAGGGAGCGAATGAGCTTCCGGCAGAGAAGGCAGAGGCTTTTGAGAGCTTGGAATTTAGAAAGGTGTCTTTTCGTTATCCAAGAACCACCCGATATGTTCTGAAAGACTTGAGCTTTTTATTAAAACAAGGCAAACATTATGCTTTTGTGGGGGAGAATGGAACGGGAAAGACAACGATAGCAAAGCTTCTCACTGGAGTGTATGATAGCTATGAGGGAAGTATTTATGTCAATGGCATTGAGCTGCGGGAGTATACACCAGAGAAAAGAAAAGCCATGTTTGCTGCGATCTATCAAGATTCGGCAAGATATGAGGATACGGTGGCGGCGAATATCTTACTAGGAGATGTTAGACATATGGATAGACGGGAGCGGATGGAAGGGGTAGCAAAGACGGTTGGTATCTATTCTATGATTCAGAGGCTGCCAGAAGGATTTGATACATTACTTGGAAAGCAGATAGGAGATGGAGTGGAGCTGTCGGCAGGCTTCTGGCAAAAGATTATAATGGCGAGGCTGCTTATCAGCTCTGCGCCTTTTTATATTTTAGATGAGCCGGCAGCGGCACTTGATCCTATGGCGGAGAGCTATCTGTATGAAGAATTTGAAAAGATAAGCGTAGGGAAAACAACACTGTCTATCAGTCATAGACTTGGCTCCACCAGACATTCCGATCGGATTTTTGTCTTAGAAGAAGGAAAGCTTGCTGAGGAGGGAAGCCATGAAGAGTTGATGGAGAGAAGGGGAATCTATGCAAGGATGTATGAAAACCAGAGGGAATGGTATCAGTAAAAAGAGGGACACAGGATTCCTTTCTTGTATTTTTGATTTTTTTTTAGTATAATCATCTGTAATAACATAGCGTTGTTGTAGTTTATTAAAAATAAAGGAGAATACGTATATGATTACTGTTGCGAAGGATGGCTCTGGTGATTTCTCCAGTGTGCAGGCGGCGATTTATTCTGTGCCAAAGGATAATACAGAGCCAGTCACAATATTTGTAAAGGCTGGTACTTACACGGAGCTTCTTACCATTGATAGGCCTTATATTACCTTGGAGGGGGAGGAAGTCACTGCCACTATTTTATCCTATAATAATTATGCGAGAATGGTAATGGAGGATGGCATGAACCGCGGAACCTTCCGCTCTCAGTCTACCTTTATTGACACACATGACTTTACGGCAAAAAATATTACATTTGAAAATTTTGCTGGTTCTGGAAGAAAGGTAGGACAGGCATTAGCGGCCTATGTGGACGGGGATAAAGTGTATTTTGAGGGCTGTCATTTTCTCGGTGATCAGGATACTTTATTTACAGGCCCACTGCCGCCAACTGTGCTTCAAAAAAATGGTTTCGTTGGTCCGAAGGAGTTTGCACCGCGCATTAATGGACGGCATTTGTATCGCAACTGTTTTATCTGTGGTGGGGTAGATTTTATCTTTGGGAGTGCGACTGCCTATTTTGATCACTGTGAGATCTGCTCTAATTATAATGATACAATAGATGGCGTACAGGGCTATACCACCGCTGCGTCCACGCCGGAGGGGCAGGAATATGGCTATGTATTTTCAGATTGTAAATTTACATCAGATTGTCCGCCACAGACGGTCTATCTGGGACGCCCGTGGAGAAATTTTGCAAAGACGGTGCTGCTTCGCTGTTATCTGGGAGAGCACATTCATAAAGAAGGCTGGCATAATTGGAATAAAACAGAGGCAGAAGAGACGGTTTTTTATGCGGAATATGCTTCCCAAGGTCCGGGAGCATCACCGGAGAGCCGTGTTGCATGGTCTCATCAGCTCACAGAAGAACAAGCAAAGCATTTTTCTATGGATAAGGTTTTGGGAGATTGGAAACCTTTGTAGAAAATAGAATTTCAGGATAATAAGAGTGAAAAAGGAGAAGCAGGATGGTAAAACATGTGATATTGTGGAAATTAAAAGAAGAGTTGTCAGATTCGGAAAAGATACAGATCAAGGCCAATATAAAAGCAGGGCTAGAGAGCCTTAAGGGAAAGGTTCCGGGGCTTGTGGATATTGTAGTCTATACTGATCCGCTGCCAAGCTCAAATGCAGAGGTGATGCTTGACAGCACCATGGAGGATGAAGCTGCACTGAAAGGATATGCCGTTCACCCAGAACATGTGAAAGTGGCAGATACTTATGTAAGACCTTATACACAGGTGCGTATGTGTATGGACTATCATATTTCTTAAAAAAGATAGGAAAGGAGTAAACTACTGTAAAACGAAAATAGTATAAAATGTAACAGTTCAGCCAGCCAAAGGAAATAATGGAAAATCGTGCTTGCACGAATTTTACATTGTTACCTGCGGCTGAGGGAACGCCCGTTTATGAGCGAAGTGAGCTGCGGAGCAGCGGGAAGCGCATAAGCGCGGCTTTGCGAATGGCGTGGGCTGAACGATTTGTTTGCAGTAATGATATAGATGAGATTGCTTAGTATAGCCAGTGGAAGCAGTGGCAACTGCGTCTATGTGGGAGATGGAGATACACATCTTTTGATCGATGCAGGCATCAGCGGCAAGAGAATAGAGGCAGGATTGAATCAGAATGGGCTTAAAACTTCCGATATAAATGGAATATTAATTACACACGAACATTCTGATCATATCAGTGGTCTGGGGGTGTTAGCGAGGCGTTACGGAATCCCCGTCTATGCGACAAAGGAGACTATCAAGGAGATAATGCGTCTAAAAAGTCTTGGAGCCATAGAGCCCAGTTTACTTGTGCCCATTTTGCCGGATAAAGAATTTCGTGTTGAGGCACTGACCGTACATCCCTTTTCCATTTCTCATGATGCGGCAAATCCTGTGGCTTATCGTATTGAGAATGACAAAAAGGAGAAGGTAGCAGTGGCTACGGATATGGGTACTTATAATGAATATATTATTGAAAATCTAAGCGGCCTAAAGGCGCTTCTTCTTGAGGCAAACCATGATGTGCGTATGCTTGAGACAGGAGGGTATCCCTATTCGTTAAAATGCCGAATTTTGGGAGACAGGGGACATTTGTCAAATGAATTATCAGGAAAGCTTTTGGCAAAGGTTCTACATGATGGATTAAAGTATATTTTTCTTGGGCATCTATCAAAAGAGAATAATTATGAGAAGCTTGCCTATGAGACTGTGAAATGGGAGATTGCCATGGATGATAATCGTTACAGTGGAGATGATTTTCCCATACAAGTGGCAAGGCGTGATGTGCCATCGCAGATGGTTTTGGTATAAAATATAGAAGAAATAGAGGGCGCATACAAGTGCGCAGAAATGAGGAATCCATGAAAAAAACAATTATTACTGTGGTGGGCAGAGATACCGTGGGAATTATTGCAAAGATATGTACGTATTTGGCGGAGAATCAGGTGAATATCTTAGATATTTCCCAGACGATTGTACAGGAATATTTTAATATGATGATGATTGTGGATATGCAGCAGTCAAAGAAGGATTTTGGTACTCTGGCAGGGGAACTGGAGCAGAT
>CAMUFS010000204.1 GCA_947088195.1 uncultured Clostridia bacterium | reverse complement strand
TAAGCGGGAGCGGGGTGACAGAGGACCATAGCCAATTCTCTGGGCGGACCCTTCTCGAATATGATTCTCCTATTACAAATAAACGATAACTATATTTTGTATAAAGTATGATATAATAAATTATGGAATGGAAAAATAAAACAGAAAAAGTTACGTAAGTATAAATTTGATTACGGAAAGATAATATTATGTCACATCAGAATGATAACTTAGTTAGTGCCTTATTACCATTTATCGAAGAAGGTCAAGTTGAATACTATCAAGAATTGTCTGAAGATAAAATATACGCATTATTGTCTGTAGCACCTTTTCATAATTCTGAAGAATTATTTGAAATATCCAAACTAGAGATAGACGAGATATATGAAACATTGGATATACCCAATTCTAATATAGGAATATAGAAACTCATATCTATACAAAAAACATGTGTTCCAATAAAAGGAACGCAAAAAGATCATTTCATATTGTTTCGGCATAGGATATTTATGTGTTTGTCGCGAGTTTTGTTATAAACTACTTGCAAATTTGGAAAAAACATGTTATTATAATGAAGTTGTGAGAAGACGAGACGTTCCTCTGGCACGGAGGGTGTTTTAAGAACGTCCAGAATAACAAGGAGGCACTAATGAACGAAATGATCAGAAGCATTGAGGCTACTCAGCTTAAGGCAGAGGTTCCAAGCTTTAACGTAGGTGACACAGTTAAGGTTTATGCAAAGGTTATCGAGGGAACTCGTGAGAGAATACAGGTTTTTGAGGGAACTGTATTGAAGAAGCAGGGTGGTTCCAACCGCGAGACTTTTACTGTAAGAAAGACATCCAACGGAATTGGCGTTGAGAAGACATGGCCTTTACATTCCCCTATTATTGACAGGGTAGAGGTTGTCCGTCACGGTAAGGTAAGAAGAGCGAAGCTTAATTACTTAAGAAATAGAGTGGGAAAACGTGCGAAGGTAAAAGAATTAGTGAAATAATGAAACGGGGACAAGTACATTTTGTATATTGTCCCTTTTCTGTATGCACGGGCAGGAAGTGAATGGAATATATAGGAGTATTTTACATAGGTATTGCATATGGATAGACTATGTCTGTGGTATGCAAGGGGTATGAGGATGACGCATAAACGAGGAAAGAAAGAGGAAATTTCCCCATTCTATGTGGTTTTAAAATGGCTGGTGGATTTGTCCGTGGCAGTAGGAGCAGCACTTTTTATTGGAGTTTTTTTGGGAGAGCAGATCACAATGACCGGCTATTCCATGGAGCCAGCATTGACCAATGAGGATGAGCTGTTGATGGATCGCCTGCTATATCATTTTAAGGAACCAGAGCGCGGTGATATTATTATATTTTTGCCGAGATCGGATGCATCACAATATTATATTAAGCGCATTATAGCATTGCCGGGGGAGACAGTGCAGATAAAGGATGGGGTGTTATATATAAATGGGGAAGTGCAGAGGATGGAAGATGGTTTGGAGAAAATTCTAAATCCGGGATTGGCAAAAGAAGAGATTGTGCTGGGGGAGGATGAATATTTTGTGCTGGGAGACAACCGCAATAACAGCGAGGATAGTAGATTCTCTAGCGTGGGCAATGTAAAGCGCAGCAATATTATCGGAAAGGTATGGCTGAAGGTGACTAGCTTAAATGATATTTCTCTGGTAAAATAGATGAGAAAGAAAGGAAAAGAATATGAATGTGCAATGGTATCCCGGACATATGACAAAGGCTAGGCGCATGATGGAGGAGGATATCCGACTGGTGGATCTGGTGATAGAGATTTTGGATGCACGGGCTCCATTTAGCAGCCAGAATCCTGACATAGATATTTTGGGAAAAAATAAATCTAGGCTCATTTTGTTAAATAAGGCAGATCTTGCTGACGAGAAGGCAAATCAGCGCTGGGAGGAGTATTTTAAGGCAAAGGGCTGTTATGTAGTGAGGACAGATTCAAGAAGTGGTGCAGATATAAAGGCGATTCATCGTGTGATAGAGAAGGCATGTCAGGAGAAGATGGAGCGTGACAGAAAGCGCGGGATCTTGAATCGCCCTGTGCGTGCCATGGTGGTGGGGATTCCCAATGTGGGAAAATCAACCTTTATCAATACTTTTGCAGGGAAAGCGTGTACTAAGACGGGCAATCGTCCGGGTGTGACAAAGGGAAAGCAGTGGATTCGGTTAAATAAAAGAGTGGAGCTTTTGGATACGCCTGGTATTTTGTGGCCGAAGTTTGAGGATCAGAAGGTGGGGCTTATACTTGCTTTTATTGGATCTATACGAGATGAAATAGTAAATACCACAGAGCTTGCGTTAGAGTTAATGCGTTTTTTAGATAAAGGTGATATGGATACATGGAAGGAGCGCTATCAGACACAGGCTCAGGAGCCAGTACAGCTCCTTGAGGCGGTGGCGAAGAGCCGTGCATGTCTGTTAAAAGGCGGGGAGTATGATATGGATAAAGCGGCTTTCCTGTTTCTTGAGGATTTTCGAAGTGGAAGGCTGGGAAGAATTACTTTAGAGCTTCCGGGGTGATAGAGGATGCGTTCAACTGACAGAAAAATCTCTATGCCTGAGCAATCTGAGTGGAAGAAAAGATTTTTTAGATGGGCGGATCGAATTGCTCATATGGTGGTTGCTGCTGCTGTGCTCTATTTAATGCTGCATTTTGTGGGACAGCGCACGGATGTGAGAGGAATTTCTATGGAGCCTGCTCTCTATGGCGGCGATCAGATATGGATTGATAAATTTTCTTATTATTTCCAGAATCCAGATCGATTTGATATTATCGTTTTTCGCAGGGACGGGATATTTTATATAAAGAGGGTTATCGCTCTGCCGGGTGAGCGGATATGGATCAGTCGGGCAGGTGGGATTTATATTGATGACAGATTGCTTGAGGAAAATTATGGAATGGCTGTGATAAGCTATGCGGGAATCGCTGCCGAGGAAATTACGCTTGGAGAAGGAGAATATTTTGTTCTGGGAGATAATCGCACAGAAAGCTTTGACAGTCGTTATGAGGAGGTTGGTGTGATAGAGCGCTCACAGATTGTGGGAAAGGCAGTGTTTCGAATGTATCCGCTGAGCGCGTTTGGAGTGCTAAGGAAACAGGAGGAGTAACAAAGCGGGAATACAAGAAGAGAAAGGGAAAGAAAATGGAGAGACAGAGTATATCTGTAATAAAAACAATGTTAGAATCAACTGAGATAGAGAGGCTTCCAGAGGTGCTGGAGGCTTTTTCTGATGATGAGAGAGTTGGAGTGGCAAAGCTGTGCAAACAGTATAAAAAGAGGCATGAGGATTATGAAAAGGAGCTTAAGAGGCTTGATGATATGCTTGTTTTTGAGAGAAAATATGCTGCTTTTCACGCAATCTGTGGCATTGACGAGGCTGGGAGAGGGCCTCTGGCGGGACCTGTGGTGGCGGCAGCAGTGATTCTTCCAAAGGAGACAAAGCTTCTCTATTTGAATGATTCCAAACAGCTTTCAGCAAAGCGCAGGGAGGCGTTGTATCAGGAGATTATGGAGAAGGCAGTAAGTGTAGGAATTGGGATTGTGAGCGCGAAGAGGATTGATGAGATCAATATTTTGCAGGCAGATTATGAGGCAATGCGGATTGCTGTTAATAAACTGGACCAGGTACCCGATATATTATTAAATGATGCAGTTATTATTCCCAAGGTTTCCATAAAGCAGGTCTCGATTGTGAAGGGAGATGCGAAAAGCCTTTCGATAGCAGCGGCAAGTGTGATTGCCAAGGTGACAAGGGACAGGATGATGGAGGCTTATGGGGAGCTGTATCCTGAGTATGGATTTGAGGCACATAAGGGTTATGGCTCACAGGCGCATATTGAGGCGATAAAGGCATATGGTGCGTGTCCGATACACAGAAAAACCTTTATTAAGAACATAGAGAAGGAGGAGGGGGATTAAAGATGGAGTATTCGAATGTCGGCAGTATGTTGTCTCAGCTTAAGGGGCAGTCTGCCTATGTTGAGCAGAATACGCAGAGCATCTCAGGGAAACCAGTTGCGGGACAGGCGGCGGAGATGCTGCTTAAAAATATGGAGCCGGGACAGATATTTTCTGGACAGATCACGGATATTCGGGGCAATTATATTATGATTACACTTGGAAACCAACAGAGTGTGCAGGCGAGGCTTGCAGAGAACTTTGAGTTTCTGATTGGGCAGAAGGCAATGTTTCAGGTGAAGGATAATCAGGATAATCAGCTCTATATCCGGCCTCTGGCAACAGATGCGGCACAGAGTGGAGAGCTTATGGTGGCGGGACGTGCGCTTGAGGCGGCCAATCTTCAGATGACAGAGAAAACGCTTGATCTGGTGAAAAATCTTCTCTCCGCAAATCAGCCTATTGATAAGCAGAGCATTTTGTCTTATGTAAGGCAGTTGGCAAAGTTTCCGCAGGCAGACATTCAGGATCTGATCACTTTGAATAAATATCATATACCGGTGAACGAGGAGAATTTAAATCAGCTTTCCAATTATAAGCAGTTTGAGCACAGCTTATTAAAGGAGGTTGATACTATGGAACAGAAGCTGCCGCAGCTTGTGGAGCAGCTTATGGCGGAGTCGCCGGAAAAGGCAGAGACCTTTTTAAAGGAATTTACAGCTATCTTATACCCTGAGACAGTTAAGGGGGAGGAGGCAGCTAAGGTTCAGGAGCAGCAGAAAGCACCTGAGACAGCGCCAGAGAAGCAAGAGATCGCTCAGGAGAATAAAAAGGTGGAATCGGGCACAGCTTTCTTAGAGCAAGCTTCTGTGGGGGAAAAGAAGGAAGTTTTGCATACGATAAAGCTGCCAACGGAGAACGCAGTAGAAAAAGAGCTTCTTTCCTTGACGGGCAAGGAGGAGAAGGAGCATACTGGAAAGGTGCTAAAGGAGGCACTGCGGGAGAATTTTCTGTTGCGCCCGGAGGAGGTCGCTGATAAGGAGAAGGTAAAGGAATATTTTAAAGAAGTTGCAGAGAAAAGCAGCAAGCTTAAGGAGCTGCTTCATTCTTATGGAAAAGAGGCGGCACCGCTGGAAAAGCCTGTGCAGAATGTAGCGCAGAATGTAAAGTTTATGCAGTCACTTAATGAGATGTTTACTTATATTCAGCTTCCACTCAGAATGGCAGAAAAGCAGGCGCACGCCGATTTATATGTCTATACAAAGAAAAAAGCAAAGGGCAGTGTGGAGGAGGGCTTGAGTGCCTTTCTTCATCTGGATATGGAAAATCTTGGTTCTGTGGATGTGCTTGTGCGCATGAAGGGGCAGCGCGTCACAACCAATTTTACACTGGAGACAGTGGAGCTTTTGGATTTTATTGAGGAGCATATGGATATTTTGGAGGAAAGGCTTAAGAATAAGGGATATTCCTGCTCGGTTCAGACTATCTTAAAAAATAATGAGGAGCAGAAGAGCTTTGAGCAATGCCTGACTGGAGAGGCAGGAATGGCAAGCGACATTCGAAGATTTTCTTTTGATGTGCGGGCATAATGTTTTAGGGGGAGTAGGCTTTGGAGAAAAAGGAAAAGAAAAAGCAGGCGGTCGCACTTTCCTATGAGGTGGGAGATGAGGCGCCGCGCATTATCGCTGCCGGGAAAGGCGAGGTTGCGGAGAGAATTATAGAAAAGGCAAAGGAAAGCGATGTTCCTCTCTATAAGGATTCTAAGCTTGCCAGCACGCTTGGCAGATTGGAGATTGGAGATACAATACCACCAGAATTGTATGAGGTGGTGGCAGAAATTTTGATCTTTGTGGATGATATGGACAGATTGAGGGGAAAGGTGATGGGTGGAAAATAGAAGAGCAATCGGCAGTGAAAAAGAACGGCTTGCAAAAGAGTATTTGGAAAAACAGGGATATGAG
>CAMUFS010000203.1 GCA_947088195.1 uncultured Clostridia bacterium | reverse complement strand
ATATTTCCACCATATTTTATTTTGTATTTCTGTCGCGATTCGTATAATAAATGCAGACAGAAAAAAACTAATAAGCAAGCTAATCGACATATATAAAACGATTGTTTTTCTTATGGAAAGATTTTTTATTTTTTCCATCTATATCCCATCCCCCAGACTGTTTCAATATAATCTGTCTGTGTACATTCCGATATTTTATTGCGAATCCTTCGAATTAACTCTGTAACCACACGGCTATCTCCCTCCACATCATAGCCACAAATCTTTTCATAAATTCTTTCACGTTCAAACACTTGTCCGGCGTTCATCGATAAGAACTCTATAATTTCGTATTCCAGCTTTGTCAAATCTAAGCATCTATTTCCTATCTCTACTTTTTTCTCTGAATAATTTATAAATAATTCTCTTTGAAAGTAACACTTTGATTTACTTCTATATCTTTCCTCTCTTTTCAGATGTGCAATAATTCTTGCTTCCAGTTCTTTCAAGCTAAAGGGTTTTAATATATAATCATCACCGCCGGACAATAACCCATTTACTCTATCCTGTTCGTCTACCTTTGCAGTCAGAAAAATAATTGGACATGATATTTTATCACGAATACGTCTACACACTTCCAATCCATCTATCTTGGGCATATTGATATCCAATAATATAATATCTGGAACAAATTTGATTTTTTCCAATGCATCTAAGCCATTTTCTGCTGTGATAACAGAATACCGTTTTATTTCAAAAAAATTTTTAAGCATTTTTAAAAGCTCTATATCATCATCAACAATTAAAATTTTATATGCCATCTGTATACCTCCGGCTACATAATAGCATAGAAATCACAACAAATAAACAATGAAACGACTATTTACTCCTATCCTATTGTTCTATTGGAATTACTTCCCATTCCATCAGTTTTGTCTTAATATCATCCCATGCTTTCGCAGATGCATAATTATCCTCCAATATTACTTTTATTGTTGCCGATTTATCCATAACCTTTTCTTTAATTTGAGTCATAGTAACCTTCTGTTCATCAATATAATATTCGTCCTGTGTGACAACTATTGTAATTGTTATTTCCTCCGTTTCTTCCTCCACTGTGCTTACATTATCAACTGTTTCTGTATTTACATTACCATTTCCTTCCCCCAAATTTAGTATCCCAAAATGAAACAGCAAAAAAAGAATGATACCTGCAACAACCAATGTACTAAATATGCCAGCAATTACTTTACCCATCTACCTATCCTCCGTATTCTTATTGTATATTTAAAAAATTATTGTTTGACTTTATCTATATAGCACGTTACTGAATAGCTTCTCTCAATATCTTCCACTGCTCTAATAATATTATTCAAATCTGTTTGCGAAAAGTTTTTATCACCATATGTATATTCTATTGTGATAAATACAAGCTCTAACTCATCGTCTTTAATAATATTTTCCAAGGCTTTGTACATATCAGCCTGCATTTCTGCATTTTTCAGAATTCTTTCCTCTCTTGTCAAATCAAAATTATGAGTAAATATTACAATATCCAATGCCTCTTGTTCATTTCCCATTTCGCCAGAATATAATGTAATCTCAACCTCATTACTATTTGATTTATTAGAATTGATATATGGTGTACAAATAAGAGTTATCTTTTTGGATTTTTCCATTAAGCTTTCATATAATAATCCTATATCAATATCTTCTTTTTTATACAAATTATTTTCTTTCATTAATTCCTCTACTTGCCTTTGTAATTCTGCATTATTTATATCCATTTTGTCATATTTACTTTGTAAATTTTTTAAAGCTTGTTGGGCAATCTCTAAATTCTGTTCCACCTTAGCATTTTCTTCCAGTTGTTTTTGAGCCTCTTCTTTTGCATTAAAGGAAGCCTGCCCCATACTACTAATAACAACAAACAGTATAATCATAATCACATCAAGCAAAGAAGTAAAGTCAAGAACCAAATCTCGTTTCTTCATACTAACTTGTTTCCTTTATCATTCTTTAAATAATAAATGTTCTGTATGTTTTTCATTATCATCAATTTTATATGAAATTGTAGAATCTAATACTTTAAAAAATATAGCAGCTATAATTCCCCAAAATGTTGATGTTAAGGCCGAAAAGAAATTCGATGTATCTGTTGTACCAATGGTATTAACCATTGGAATCAAAGCCCATACCGTACCAAGCATACCAAGCAGCGGAAATATAGTTGTAACATTTGAATATATGGCATACCTTTTGTTCATTTTCTCTCTTGAGTCTAACAAATCCTCCGCTGATAATATTTTTTTATTTTTTGTATTCTTTCTTAGCTTTTCCAAGCTTTCCTCTGGAAGATTGGATAATTTATCTGATGAATTATAATGATAATATAATTTATCAGCGTGTTTTCGCACTTGCCAATAAAACATAAGATTAAATATAAATGAGACAAAAATTATATAATCAAATTTTAAAAAATTATCTTTTAAAATTCCAAAAATTTCCACTTTTACCATTCCTCCCTCTCACTATAAATTTATTTCTATAAAATAAAAACAACAGAAAATAAACGATTTTCCATTCGTTAGTAGGTTTATTATATATCAATTTGTCGTTTTTTGGAATAGGTTTTGATAAAAACTTATCGATTGAAGCAATTTTCGGCAAAGCTCGTTACAGTTTTTGTACAAAATAAAAAACCACTGTTGCATAGTTATATTAGTTCCCATGCAACAGCGGTTTTATCTATTCATATTTATCTTCTCGTTTAATCAGAACAATCCAATTTTTTAATCTCTTGGCTAAAACAAGATGCCACACTTACTAAAAAACCGCATACGCCAGTACACAAAAACATTACTGCCATGCCGCTTCCCAAACCGCTTCCCACGATTTTTTCCAGCATCCCAGACAGACTGCTACCAGAGCTCATATAAGGCTCAAACACATGATCCGCCAGATAGCCTCCAAGAATAATACCTACAGGTATGGTGCTGTACTGAACCGCATTTCTTACTGCAAATACTCGCCCCTGCATAACGGTTGGAATCTTCCTATACAATATCGCATTCTGATCTGCCATGATAAAAGGGATAGGAAAACTGGCAGCAACCGCCGCCACCGACCACCAAAAAACATTTTTTCCAACCGCCATTATCAGATCACCAAACAAAAATGACAATGCTGCCGAGACATATATCGCCACTGCCTTATGGCGGCTTTCTTTTTTCATAGAAACAACAATGCCACCGGCAATACCGCCTATCCCCATACAAGCATTCACTATCCCAAGTGTAACATTGTTCTCAGAGCTTCTTGCCAAGATCATCGGCGATAAAATATTTTCATAAGTCAGTCTCGAAAAGAAATTAATCAGTGCCATCGTGAGCATAATGTATAAAATACCCTTTTCTTTTTTAAGGAAAGCAAATCCATCCACTATTCCAGCAAATGGGGAACTGCCTTTCTTCTCCGAAAACTGCTCTGGAATCTCAATAAAAAACAACAGTACACAAAAAGCACATACAAAGCTTGCTAGGTCAATCAACAGAATAAGCGGAAGACCTCCTGCCGCAAAAAGGAAAGAAGCTAACATCGGACTGAACACCGTTGTCAGATTATTGGAAAAAGAATGCATCCCGCTTACATTTGAAATCTTTTCCTTTGGCACAAGCTTGCCCATTGCCACCGCTGACGCAGGCTGTTGAAAAGCATTCGTCACACCAACGATTATATTAATAAGATAAATATGCCAGACTGACAGATGCCCTGCTAGCAAAAATGCCAGCACCGCCAATGAACCAGCCGCCGCAATGCTGTCAGATACCAGCATAATAGCTTTCTTTCTATGTCTATCTATAAAGTTGCCAACAAATAAACTGATAACTACATATGGCACATGGTTACAAAATGACATCAGCGAAACAGACATGGCTGAATGGCTCTGCCTGTATGCCCACAAAACCAGTGCAAACCCTGTCATAGAACTTCCTAACCCAGATACGCTCTGGCTTAACCACAATATAATATATTTTCTGAATTTTTCTTCCATTGAATTTTCTCCATTCTATTCTATATTTTAAGAATACAAAGTACAAAATCCAATGCGGACGATAATCGGATTTACCTCTGCACAAGCTTCGTCCTGTCATCAGACCTTGTACAGAGTTCTTTGCTTAAGTCTATCACCATATGACAAAGCATATCTTCTACCTCCCTCAATCCGTTTTTCCTATGCTACCTTGCTATTTATCCTAAATTTTCTTTATAAATTCTTTCTTAGAATCCTAGACCACGGATTTGTTTTTAATCCATATTCGCTTATTTCCTTTTCCATCTCATTAGAAATATCCATAAAGCCCATTTTATAATAAAAGTTAATTGACCATGGGGCATTCTTTAACACTTTTACACACAAAACACTTCCTGTAGGTATCATTTCTTCCAAAAATAGGATACTTTGTTTCCCTATTCCCATTCGCTGACATTCCTTCCTAACATATAATGACGTAAGCTGAAATAAATAGTCTGTATGTTTTTTATATGAAAAAAAAGCTTTGGGAAAATCGTCATTATCATAATATATATAATTAATATCCGTAGATATTTGTTGATAAAAAATATCGCTTGTAGCCTCTCCTCTTTCCTCCTCAGCAAAATTTAAAATAGCACTGTTATATATATCCAAAAACACATCACAGCTATCTATACTATTTACCTTTTTAAACATCACTTTCTATATTTCCTTTCTAAAAACTACCTTCCAACTCAAAAATCATAATTAGATAAATTTTCATTATTATTCCCAATCGTCGTCAGGATCGCTTATATCTCCCAGCAATTCCATCACTTCTGTTTCTGTCATATAACTAATGCTTACAATTTTATCATTTGCGTCGCGAATAATTTTGACATTGACAGTTCCTGATGGATTTGTATTCAGTGTATAAAAGGATTCGTTGGCACGAATATCCAGAAAAACATAAATCAGTTCTCCCTGGTAATAATAATTCTTGTCGTCCATTGTAATACCTACGGCTTGGTATTCCGCCATTTGTTGCTCTGTCCATTCTTTTTCTTTCGCATCCTTTTCATCACTCATTCCCAATTTATCGAAAAGTATAGATTGAAAATCCCAACAGTCATCCTCCAACGCTTTATTAAGCCAAGCCTCCAATTCTGCTTTATCCATACGGTCTGTCAACATAGAGAAAAATGCAATCGCACCATCTGCATATGCTTTCTCCGCATAGCTGGTCAAGAATGGATCGTCCTTATCAAATGCTCTCGCAGCAACGGAAAAGAAAGCAAAATCACCATCAGCATAAAGCTTTTCTATCCATGTCCTCTGATCACTCTCGTTTAATCGGGCAAATGCGATCTCAAATAGAGGTAAGCTATCGTTCTTATAATACTGCTCCACTTGGGCAGCATAATCCTTGTTATATGTACCTTTTTCTTCCTGTACAAGATTTTCATTTCCTGCCATTATAGGCTTATCTATTATATCATTAGCTGCTGTGGCGACCGAATAAACACCAACAAACGACGCTCCAAACATCACACATATGGTCAATATACCTGTTAAAATTCGACGTGCCATTGATTTCCTCCTAATATTCATAATCGCACCTAACCTTTCTTTTAATAATTGTTTATTTTCACTTAACGTGACAGCGCCATGATTTTCTTTATATTTCCCAACGGCTGCCATAGCATCAAGTAAAGTTTGCCCATAGTCTTGTGCGTTGTCACAGCCCATTTTGGCAAGCACAGCCTCATCACAAGAAAACTCACAGTCCTTGGTAATTTCCCGGCTCATAAGATGCACGAGCGGGTTAAACCAATGCAAGCAAACTGTAATCTGTACCAACCATTTGTAAAACATATCCCGTCGTTTATAATGTATCAGCACAAGTAACATAATATATTTAAAA
>CAMUFS010000202.1 GCA_947088195.1 uncultured Clostridia bacterium | reverse complement strand
TTTTCAATAGGTTCCGTAGGACCATAGCCAATTCTCTGGGCTACTTTTTCGGTAATACTTGGTATGTCCTTTGCTGTTTTCTTTTCATATTAAATTTAAAGGCAATAAAAATATAACAATAAAGAAAAGTGCTAAAAATGTAAAAGAATTTGATAGGTTAAATAACAACGTATTTGGCATACAAAAAATAGCATAGCCAAGTTATTTCTATTCTCAAGGATTTGGTTCTGCTATTTTTTCGGTAATCCAAAATTGTTATTTTGAAATATTATATTGTAATATTTATATTTAGAAAAGTATCAAACTCTTTATCCATTATTCGATTATTGTTTCCAAAAATAAAAAGTAGAAAAACCACATTCCAGCACAGCCAAGAAAGTAGCCCAGAGAATTGCCTATGGTCCTATGGAACCTATTGAAAAACGTCGGCGTTTAGCGAGGTTCCTCACGAGCTTAGCGTCCGCTACGTTTTGAACTAAGCGAGAGCGGGGTGACAGAGGACCATAGGCAATTCTCTGGGCGGACCCTTCTTAAATATGACTCACCAACCCATAGCTATAAATATTTCGTATAAAGTATCCCCTACTCGATTATCAAATAAATATTAGATTATTAATCCATTAATTTTAGAGCTGCTGTATCTGCGACAATAGTGACATCAGGATGAAGCTGAAGAATGGATGCTGGCATGGACGGGGTAACAGGTCCGTACACAGCGTCTCTCAATGCCTGTGCTTTTGCTTCTCCACTGACAACAACAAGTATTTTCTTTGCCAGCATAATATTTTTAATTCCCATGGTGTAGGCTTGTCTGGGAACAGCTTCCTCGCTCTCAAAGAAGCGTCTATTTGCCTCAATAGTGCTTGGGGTCAGATCCACACAGTGCGTTTCACATTCAAACGCGGAGCTTGGCTCATTAAAACCAATATGACCGTTGTTGCCAAGGCCAAGAAGCTGAATATCAATGCCTCCTACTTGAGCAATAATCTGATTATAATCACTACAAGCCTTTTGTTCGTCCATCTCAAGTCCATTTGGTACGTAAGTGCGAGCTTTGTCAATATTGACATGATTAAATAGATTTTCATTCATAAAATATCGGTAGCTCTGGTCATCGTCTGGTCCAAGTCCTTTGTATTCATCCAGATTGACGGTTGTCACCTTGGAGAAGTCCAGATCTCCTTTCTGGTACCACTCGATAAGCTGTTTGTAAAGCCCAATCGGTGAGGAGCCTGTGGCAAGCCCAAGCACACAGTTTGGTTTCATAATAATCTGTGCAGAAATAATGTTGGCCGCCTTGTGGCTCATGTCTTGGTAATCGTTTGCTTTGTAAATAGTCATAGTTCTCTCCTTCTAATTTTTTTTGTATAAAGTGTAGCTGGTGTGGATATTTCCTATAATATAGTATAACCATTTTAGAAACATTTTCAATACCTTCCAGAAAATGTAGAAAGAAGTCTCTAAAATTTGTGCAATATTACCAAAAACGCGACAGGAAAGTTTTCTATAAAGAAAGACAGATTAGAAAACACCAAAAGTACTTTCAGAACACTTTGAAAATATTGCAATTTCTTTCACAAACGGTATACTGTAACCATCAAGCAGGGAGGTGAAACAAAAATGAATGACAAAGTTGAGAAACTAAAAGGTAAGCTGATTGTATCTTGTCAGGCACTTGCGCATGAGCCACTCCATTCCTCTTTTATTATGGGGCGTATGGCATTGGCGGCAAAGGAAGGAGGGGCATATGGAATCCGTGCCAATTCCAAAGAGGATATACAGGAGATTCAGTCACAGGTGGAGCTTCCCATCATTGGCATTATAAAGCGTGATTATGAGGGCTGTGAGGTATATATTACGCCAACAATGAAGGAAGTGGACGAGCTGATGGAGGTTAAGCCAGAAATTATAGCTGTCGATGCGACAGGAAGGCTGCGTCCGGGTAATTTGACATTGGATGATTTTTATCGGGCGATTCGAGAAAAATATCCAGAGCAGTTGTTGATGGCAGATTGTTCTACAGTGGAAGATGCACTCTATGCAGATCAGCTTGGTTTTGATTTTATTGGGACAACAATGGTTGGTTATACAAAGGAAAGTGCAGAGCTGCAAATTGAGAAGGATGATTTTCAGATATTGCGTGAGATTGTAGCGAAGGCGAAGCATCCAGTCATTGCCGAGGGAAATATTAACACTCCTGCAAAAGCGCGTCGTGTGGTTGAATTGGGGGCATATTGTGTGGTGGTTGGTTCTATTATTACAAGACCACAGCTAATCACAAAAGCATTTGTAGAAGCTTTAAATGAAAACTAACAGATAGGGGAATGGTAGCTGTGTCCGCGTCGCTAACATAGCTACCACGTAGATAAAGCGGCGCAGAAATGAGGAGAAGATATGGGAGAGAACAGAAATCTAGATAAATACAAAGGAATTATTCCTGCATTTTATGCATGTTATAACGAGGAAGGCAAGATTAGCCCAGCAGGTGTGAGAGCATTGACAAGATATTTTGTGGAAAAAGGGGTAAAGGGTGTTTATGTCAATGGTTCTTCTGGTGAATGTATTTATTTAAGTGTGGAAGAAAGAAAAACGGTGCTTGAAAATGTGATGGAGGCGGCTGAGGGAAGGTTGACTGTAATTGCACATGTGGCATGTAATAACACGAAGGATAGTATGGAGTTAGCAAGACATGCACAGGAGCTTGGCGTGGATGCAATCGCTGCGATTCCTCCTATTTACTTCCATTTGCCAGAGCACGCAATCGCACAGTATTGGAATGACATCAGCAGTGCTGCTCCAGAGACAGACTTTGTGATTTATAACATTCCTCAGCTTGCAGGGGTTGCTCTGACAATGAAATTGTTTGAGGAGATGAGAAAGAATCCGAAGGTTATCGGGGTTAAAAATTCTTCTATGCCAGTTCAGGATATTCAGATGTTCTGTCAGGCTGCGGGGAAGGATTATATTGTGTTTAACGGTCCAGATGAGCAGTTTATCAGCGGCCGCGTGATTGGTGCAGAAGGTGGTATTGGCGGAACTTATGGCGCTATGCCTGAGCTTTTCTTGAAGATGGACGAATATGTTAAGGCAGGAGAGCTTGGAAAAGCATGTGAAATTCAATATGCAGTTAATGAAATTATCTATAAGATGTGTTCGGCACACGGGAATATGTATGCTGTTATCAAGGATGTGTTAAAGAAGAATGAGGGTCTTGAATTAGGTGGTGTGAGAGAGCCATTGCCTTCTTTACTTGCTACGGACAGCACAGTTGTGGAGGAAGCAGCGAAGATGATTCAGACAGCAAAGGAGAATTTTCTAAAGTAAGATTTTGGGGAAACTATAGTAAAAACCAGAAATAGGAGGGGAAGGTATGCAGGGTTTTACAACTATTGATCTTATTATTTTAATAGTGTATCTGGCAGCAGTATTATTTGCAGGATTGTTTTTTGCTAAAAAAGATATGAAGGGCAAGGAGTATTTTAAAGGTGATGGCACAGTTCCGTGGTGGGTGACATCAGTATCTATATTTGCCACACTGCTCAGCCCAATTTCATTTTTGTCACTGGCGGGAAATTCTTATGCGGGAACCTGGCTGATGTGGTTTGCTCAGTTGGGTATGCTTTTGGCGATTCCGCTTACCATTAAGTTCTTCCTTCCAATCTATAGTAAGCTGGATATTGATACCGCATATCATTATCTGGAGCTTCGTTTTGACAGTAAAGGACTGCGAGTTCTGGGAGCTGTAATGTTTATTATCTATCAGATTGGACGTATGTCGATTATTATGTATCTGCCTTGTATGGTATTGGGGAATTTGACAGGTATTAATATTAATCTTCTGATAATAATAATGGGAGTTATCGCAATTATCTACTCTTATACTGGTGGTTTAAAGTCCGTGCTCTGGACCGATTTTATTCAGGGGTCTGTATTATTAGTGGGAGTTACAGTCGCGTTGTTGTTCTTGATTGCCCATATTGATGGCGGGTTTGGCGCAATTATGACTGCATTTACACAGGAAGGAAAATTCCTCGCGGCAGATCAACCACTCTTTAATATTAATTTATTAAAAGACAGCGTATTTTTAATGATTATTGGTGCGGGCTTTAATACCATGGGCTCTTATGTATCCAGTCAGGATATTGTACAGCGTTTTACGACAACGACGGATACAAAGAAATTAAATAAGATGATGTTGACAAATGGTGCACTTTCTATTTTTATTGCAACTGTATTCTATCTGATAGGAACAGGATTGTATGTATTTTATAAGCAAAATGCTCTGCCTCCTGCGGCTGCACAGGATCAGATCTTTGCTTCTTATATCGCTTTTGAGCTTCCAGTGGGAGTGACAGGAATTCTTTTGGCAGCGATCTATGCTGCATCACAGTCAACGTTATCAACAGGTCTTAACTCTGTTGCGGCAAGCTGGACCTTAGATATTCAGGCAAGGCTTACCAAGAAGGAATTAAGCTTTGAAAAACAGACAAAAATTGGACAATATGTTTCTTTGGTAGTTGGAATTTTTGCAATTATCGTATCCATCGTTTTGGCAAATGGCGGAATTAAATCTGCATATGAGTGGTTTAATGGATTTATGGGTCTGGTATTAGGAATCTTAATTGGAACCTTTATTCTGGGAGCCTTCACAAAGGTGGCAAATACTTTTGGAACAACACTTGCTTTTATTGCCGCTTCAGTGGTTATGGTTGGAATTAAGTATTTTGCTCCGGCAGGCACTGTTTCACTCTGGTCTTATTCCTTAATTTCCATCGCAGTTTCACTTGCAGTGGGGATTCCGGCAAGTATAATTTCACGGAAGATGAAGGGTGATACTTCTGTTCCAGCACCAAATACAACGATCTATCGGACTTAAAGGAGGGGTGAGCATGATTTTTGGAAATATTCGCAATGTAGATCAATATTCATTTCTGACAGATGCGGTGAAGGAATGTTTTGCTTATGCAAAAGAGCATAAACTGATAGAGTATGAAAAAGGCTGTCATGAGATTGATGGCAAGAGATTGTATTTGAATCGCGTGGAGTACACGACAACAACTCCAGATAATAGGTTTTGGGAGGCACACAGACAATATCTGGATGTACACCTTGTATTAGAAGGGCAGGAGCAGATCGATCTTAATTTTATTCAAAATCTTTCTCAGGGAGAGTATGTGGAGGCAGATGATTTTCTTGCTTTGAATGGTGAGAAAAATAGCTCAGTTATTCTTAGAGAGGGCGATTTCCTTATCTGTTATCCTGAGGATGGACATCGCACAGCAGTTGAGGTGGATGGGCCAGAGACCGTAAAGAAAGTGATATTTAAGGTGTTAATTTGAGCCTTGTACAAAATTGATAAAATATGGTAAGATATTAATATACATACCACAGGTGATCCCTGTGGTATGTAGAGGGTGTAAATATGAAAAGATATATTAGCATTGATATCGGAGGAACGGCTATTAAGTATGGAACAATATCAGAGGCAGGTGTTCTATTAAGCCGTAGTGAGATTCCTACAGAGGCAAAAAAGGGCGGGTATGCCATATTGGAGAAGATCATAAAAATTATCTCAGAGTTTGTCAATGAGGAACAGTACAGTGGAATCTGTGTTTCCACAGCGGGCATGGTTGACACGAAAAAGGGAGAGATTATCTATTCTGCGCCTTTAATACCAGATTATACTGGGGTTAAGATTAAAAAGACGCTGGAGGAATGTTTCCGTATACCTTGTGAAGTGGAAAATGACGTCAACTGTGCAGGACTTGCAGAGTCCATATGTGGAGCCGGAAAAGAATGTAATCCTGTGCTGATGCTGACAATAGGAACGGGGATTGGAGGCTGCTTGATTATAGATGGGCAAGTGTATCATGGGTTTGGGAATAGCGCGTGTGAATTTGGCTATATGCCCATGAGAGGAAGTGATTT
>CAMUFS010000201.1 GCA_947088195.1 uncultured Clostridia bacterium | reverse complement strand
TGCCAAATCTTCATAATGAACTGGCTGAAGCTTATATTTTGCTCCATTCACTACTGGCATAATTGGTAATCTATCTACCATTTTAATAAACTGTATAACATTATTATCCGACATATTTCCATAAATCATAGTTGGTCGCAATATTGTAAGAACAATCCCATTTTCTTTACATTTTCTATAAACAAATTCATCTATATTGCGATATTCTTCTCCAGCAGCTTTATACTTTGAATAGATGCCCGTAGTATGAACCAAAATTAATCTCCTCACTTGATTTTCCACAGCAATTTTAACAATATGCCTCGAAAAATGAATTCCTGCAATGTGTAAAACAGTGTCGACCCCTTTCAAGGAATTACGCAAATAATTCTCATCTTCGAGATTCCCCCTCCAAACCTTACATTTTGGAATCTGCTTCTCAATTTTATTTAATTTATCAGGATTTCTCACAAGTAGATGTATACCATTTGAAAAATACGTTATTATTTCATTTGAGTGTTCTACTAAAAGTTTTGTAAATGCCAAACCAGATTTATTTCCTGCAGCCCCTGTCACGGCAAGAATTTTTCCATTCTCTTTCTCACATAACATATTAAAAAAATTCCTCTCTTAAATTGCATTTTAATACAATTCTATTTTATTAATAAATACTTGGTATACGTCCGAATGCTTTCACATAGTTCTGATACCAATCTGCATTCTCATCTATTTTTTGAGAAATATAGTCTGTTCCTATAATATCCAATGCAAACATTTCTGTACCTAAAAATACTTCTCCTGCTTCCACTTTATATCCCATTGGAACAATAGTATTTGATTTGACAATACTCCCAACATCAAGATGACTTACATCACCCACCATTGCAGTATGATTCACAATACTTCCGGCAGATATAATTACTCCTTTATGGATAACTGCTTCCGAATTAACAACTGCCATTGGTTCAACAATGCAGCCCGGATATATATTTGCAGTTGGAGATATATATGCTTTTGGATGAACAAGAATTGCAACTATAAAGCACTTTTCCTCTAATTGATGTATCAAACTGATCCTTAATACGGGATTCCCGATTGCTACAATCGCATAACTGTATGCATTTACAAATCGATCCATCTCATTTAATTTTCCAAGTGCATTTTTATCATTATCATCAAGAAAATCTATCTTACTAAAACAATTCATCGCTTCCGCAATTTCTTTTGCAATCTTCCCATATTGACCTGCACCCAGTATCAGCAAATTTTTATTCATTCCAGACTTCCTTCCTGTTGACTATTTCATATATCTATACTATGATTTACCAATATACATATATCTTACAGTTTTTTATATAATTCTCATTAAAACTTATTGTATGCCTATTAATAAAAAATCTTTTTGTACTGCTTTTTAGTGTAACAAGTCAACCCCATTTACAACAAAAGGAAAGGCTGAAAGATACAATTCTTCCAACCCTACATACCATTTATAATATTCTCTTCTCTTTCACCCTCACCCAAAAGTTCTATCCCTAGATAAACTATGGTTTTTCGATTCATAAATTCTACTTCTACCTCTGCGATTCTCTTGTGCAGATTTATATTTTTTATCATGCCATCCATATTTTTAAGTGGGCCTGATATAATTTTTATTTGTTTTCCTTCTCCAACGCTAATCTTAGAAAGTGCCACTTCATACTCTGATTCTTTTTTTCTTTCTTCATCCTTGCCAAAAGTATAAGCTTTCTGTTGTTCTGCTATATCATTCTGTCCCAAAAGCATCTTGAGCCATTCTATATCTCTGTCAGGAAGCTCTGTAAAATATTCCATATCTCTGCCAAGTAGCTTTGTATAAGATGGTACTTTTTTTAACGCCAGATACATATCTTTTACATTATTAGATATAATAAAAACATAACCGGGCAACAGTTTTTCGTGAATGTCTACCCATCTGCCATGAAATTTCTTTTTTATATGTCTTGTCAGATGGAAACATCTGTCATAATGCACATCTGACAAAACACTTGTAATATAAGCCACCGTTTTATCTTCCATACCTGATGCCACCTGCAAAACATAGTACATAGCCATTCCCCTTATCTTAGTGGTATAGATCTATACATTTTTCACTTAAATCCCAAAATCAAGATACAAACATATCCAATGAAAAAACACAAAATCTTGTATAAAGCTTTAGAAAACTGCCCATATTATATAAAAGAAAATCCCTCAAAAAACTTTCTGGGCAGGCTTCGCCATCTATGCTTTTTGGCATAGCTTTTAGCTATTCATAAATATCTTGGATATGCTCATACTCGAAGGATTCAGGTGCCCTTGCTTCAAGAATCTTCTCTTGTAATCTTTTCTCTTTTTTTCTTCTTTTATCTGTGATATAATTTTAGATAATAACTCGTCTAATTGTTCTTTTGCAAAAAATAAAAGAACAATTTTATTACGTGAATTATTTTAATTGTATTATAATAACTCGTCTAATTTTTGTTCTTAAAGAAAATCTTCATCTTTCTTGATGAAGATCTTCCTATTTTCTATCTCTATCTTTATTCTACATTTTTTATGAGCTTAGGTGTTAAAAGAGCTCTATTACTTGTTTAACACAACTCCTAATATCTTACATCCATTAAGCTCTAACTGCGCTTTTGCCTTCTGCGCCTGTTCATATGGCACAACCTCTCGCTCCATCACTAATACAACACCATCTGTGGCACGGGATGCGACCAAAGCGTCTGCAACTTCACCCATCGCAGGTGTATCTATTATAACACAGTCGTACTTCTCATGTAAAGCATGAATCAGCTTTTGGTAGGCATCTCCAGATAAAAGCTCAGAGGCATTTTTGCAGGGAGCACCAGACTCCACCAGATATAGATTGGCCACGCTGGTCTCACATATAATGTCTTCTGCTTGTGCTTTGCCACTCAAGCAATCCAAAAGTGTCTTTTTTACTCCGGTTGCCTCATAAATATAAGAAGAAATAGCTTCTCTCAGGTTTGCATTGACATATACACAGCTCTTTCCAGCGGCTGCCACAGCACATGCTGTCTGAAATGCCACAAAGGATTTTCCCTCCTTGCCCATCACACTGGTAAAGGCGATCACTTTTTTTTCTTTCTCCACATTCTCCAAATTTGCGCGAAGCGCACGGAATGCCTCAAATGTCTTATAATCTAGCTCTTTTGTCTGCTTAATTGTAATCTTATCCATCATTTCCCTCATTTCTGTGCTGTCTTGCCCGCATATTGGTTCAGTCTTGCCTTCTTATTCTTTCTTCCCGCTTTTACTTGGCTTTCTTCACCCTCCATCACAGGAATGGAAGCCAGCACTGGGAGATCAAGATAAAATGCCACATCTTTTTCATCTTTTACAGTGGTATCCAAGATAATCATAAAGAAGATAACACCAGCAGCCAAAAATCCTCCAAGCACACCTCCAAGCAGAATATACTTAATGCCGCTTTTTATCACACCTGTAATAGAGCTAACCTTCTTTTCTGGCTCTTTTAAATCCTCTAGTTGCTTCTCCTTTGCCTCAAGGGATTCATTGAGATTATCTACATTCTCTGTGTTGGATTTCTGCGTGTTTTCATAGCTAAGATCCACTGTGGAATAAAATGACTCTGTCACTCTTTGTATATCATGGGAACCGATGTTATTCACAACTGTCGAATGGTAATTGATAAAACATTTCTCTACCAACTGAAGCAGCTCCTTGCATGCCTTTTCATCTTTATGAAGCACGCGAATATTGATCATGCGGTTGTTATAATCTACAGTTACATTAAGAATCTCCTGAAGATAACGAAGCTCCATCTCATCCTTCATATTGTCCTGAAGGTAATTAAATAGTGTCCCATTGGTGGACATGGAAGCATAGGCATTTAACACACTGTTGGCAATGTCTGGATTCTGATAGGTAGATTCAAGGATAATCTGATAATCGGTATCAATGTAATATTGCACCACTCCAACCTGAACGTCAAAAGGATTTAACTGCATCAAAACAGATTTTTCATTGTACTCTTCCTGTCTCTCAATGCTGGTATTCAGGTTTTCAATCTCCTTCTCCAACTGCTTCTTATCCTTTTCATATGCCTTCAATTTGTCAGCATATTCCTCCTCCTGCTTCTCAATTACATCAGGATTTCTGAGGTTCTGCATCATTGGTACCACTTTATAAGCGCCAAGCAATACAGCTCCCACCACTCCGGCCGCAATCATGATCCAGATTTTCTTAAGCATCGCTTTGATAAGCTGAATCAAATCAATTTCTCTCTCATAAGTCTGCTGTTCCATTCGTCTCTTTTTCTCCTTCTCTTCCTTCCGGGTTTTCATTCCATTTTCTATCTTCACAGCGGCTACAGATTCTTAGGATGATACGTTGGCACAATCTCTTGAATAAATCGCCTGATCTCATCCGGCTCCTGTTCCACCACCTGTTTTAGATGCTCAAGTTGAATGAAAAATTTATCTTCGTCAAGCACAATAGGTTTTCCAATATGTATCATCTTATTTTCGGTATCCTGAAGCCCTTCCTCGTCCATCAGAAGCTCCTCATATAACTTTTCGCCCGGCCGCAATCCGGTAAATTCAATCTTAATGTCCTCATCGGGAATTAATCCTGACAGGCGAATTAAATTCTTTGCCAGATCTAATATTTTCACGGGCTCGCCCATATCCAGCACAAAAATCTCGCCGCCATGTGCCTTTGCTCCTGCCTCCAGCACCAACGACACTGCCTCTGGTATAGTCATAAAATAACGAATAATATCTGGATGTGTCACCTTGACAGGTCCACCCATCTCTATCTGTTTTTTAAATAGTGGAATTACACTTCCATTGCTTCCAAGAACATTTCCAAAACGAACCGCCACAAACTCTGTATCTGAATGTCGGTTGTATGTCTGTACAATCATCTCACAGATACGCTTGGAAGCACCCATAATATTCGTTGGATTTACCGCTTTATCGGTAGAAATCAAAACAAATTTATCTACTCCGTAGCGATCTGCCGCCACCACTGTCTTCCATGTACCAAATACATTATTTTTGATCGCCTCATTAGGGCTGTTCTCCATCAGAGGAACATGCTTATGTGCCGCCGCATGGTAAACTAGATTGGGATGATAGGTCTCAAAAATTGCATTCATACGTGCTGAATTGCGCACAGAAGCGATAAGTACCACCAAATCCAAATCGGGATATTTTCCTATTAATTCTTGTTGAATATCATAGGCATTATTTTCATATATATCTACAATAATAAGCTGTCGTGGCTGATGTGCTGCTATCTGCCGGCAGAGCTCACTTCCTATGGAGCCTCCTCCGCCTGTCACCAAAACAACTTTATCTTGAACATAGCCCATCACCTGACTTAAATTCACTGACACGGGATCACGTCCTAGCAGATCCTCAATCTCCACATTCCGCAGCTTACTGACACTGACTTCACCAGTCATAAACTGATACATGCCGGGTAGAATTTTAAGCTCACAGCTTGTCTCCTTGCAAATATCAATAATTTCCTTGATCTCTCTCTTTTTCACAGCAGGCATGGCAATGATAATCTGATCGATTGACATATTCTCGACATAGCGCAGAATCTTAGTTCTGTCTCCGACTACTTTAACACCGTGAATATATCGTCCAATCTTCTCAAAATCATCATCAATAACACAGGAAACCTTAAAATTCAGATGCTCGCTTGTCATGATCTCCTTAATTATCATATTTCCTGCCTCTCCGGCTCCGATAATCATTGTGTTCATTCCCTCGGATGCAATTCGCTTCTTCCTTCGCACCATCCGCATAAAACGGTACATAAACCGGCTCATGGTAATAAGAAGCACAAATACCATGCCATACAGGAAATAAAAGCTTCGAGGGGGAGACATGCCCATTAATTGCATACCCACAATCTGAAGCAGTGATGTGATAACACATGCCGTCACGACATTCTGCATCTCTGTCACTCCGGCAAATGCCCACAAGCTGTGGTATAGTCG
>CAMUFS010000200.1 GCA_947088195.1 uncultured Clostridia bacterium | reverse complement strand
ATAGCCAATTCTCTGGGCTACTTTCTTGGCTGTGCTGGAATGTGATTTTTCCATTTTTGCTTTGAAAGTTCACCGCTCCGTCGGTGAACTGCATGAAAACGGGGCCACGAAGCGGCATCTTCCGCTCCCGTTTTCTGTGCATCCCCCGGAGGGTTCAAAGGAACCCCCACCTTTCATTTATGGTGGTGCCGAAAGCTCGGCATGGGGGTTTATATAGAAACAGCAAAACAATAATTGACAGAGGAATAGATACTATTTCTAAATGTAACGATTTCAGTATATATGCTATAAATAACGAATTTGGACTGCCAAAAAAGTAGCAGAACCAAAACACTGGTATCCTCTGTCACCGCGCTCTCGCTTAGTTCAAAACGTAGCGGATGCTAAATTCGTGCAAAACCTCACTGAAGCATACCACATAATTCGCAAGCTCATTATGCGCCGACGTTTTTCAATAGGTTTCTTGAGGATACCAATAATTTGCTTCTGCTACTTTTTCGGTAATCCAAAATTGTTATTTTAAAATATATATTGTAATATTTATATTTAGAAAAGTATCAACCCCTTTATCAATGATTCGATTGCTGTTTCCAAAAATAAAAAGTGGGAAAATTACATTCCAGAACAATCAAAAAAGCAGCCCAGAAAATTGCCTATGGTCCTATGGAACCTATTGAAAAACGTCGGCGCTTAGCGAGGTATCTCACGAGCTTAGCGTCCGCTACGTTTTGAACTAAGCGGGAGCGCGGTGACAGAGGACCATAGGCAATTCTCTGGGCGGACCCTTCTAGAATATGACTTACCACCCCACAATTACAAATAACCTATAAGGATGTTTTGTATCAAATATTCGACATGCAAAAAAGAAAGGAAAGAGAATGGAATACGACAAGAATCAATTAAAGGAGTGTGTTCTTTGTCCAAGGAAATGTAGGGTTGACAGAACAGAGGGAGAGAAAGGCTTTTGTGGTATGCCAGATAAGCTGATGGCGGCAAGAGCAGCGCTTCATATGTGGGAGGAGCCTTGTATCTCCGGGGAGGAAGGCAGCGGAACGGTATTTTTCTCCGGCTGCAATATGAAGTGCGTTTTCTGCCAGAATAAGAGCATTGCCATAGGAGAAACAGCAAAGGAGATCACCGTACAGAGATTATCTGATATTTTTTTGGAGCTTCAGAAAAAAGGCGCAAATAATATTAATCTTGTGACGCCAACACATTATGTCCCTCAGATAAGTGCAGCGATTCTCGCAGCGAAACAAAGAGGTCTAGCACTTCCAATCATATATAATTCCAGTGGTTATGAAAGGATAGAAACAGTAAAAAAATTGGAGGGGCTAGTGGATATCTATCTTCCAGATATGAAATATGTCTCTCCTGAGCTTTCCGAAAGATATTCCCATGCCAGAGATTATTTTCGCTGTTCCAAGGAGGCGATAAAAGAGATGGTGCGTCAGCTTCCAGAGCCAGAATTTGATTCTAAAGGGATAATGATGCGGGGTGTTATTGTGCGTCATCTGGTGATTCCGGGCGCGGTGGAGGATTCCAAACGGGTGATTCGATATCTTTATAAAAATTTTGGCGACAGAATTTATATTAGCATAATGAATCAATATACACCGATGGGAAAATTTCCTGATATGCCAGAACTGGAACGAACTGTGACAAAGGAAGAATATGAGGAAGTAATAGAATACGCCGTTGCTCTTGGAATATCACATGGGTATATGCAGGAAGGAAAAACGGCAGAGGAAAGCTTTATTCCTATTTTTGATTATGAAGGATTATTCTAACATTATTTTGGAAATACTGGTAAAAGTAGATATAGTATCGCACAGAGTAAATGAAAAAAGTAGATATTATGGAAGGGGAAAATAATGTTAGGGATTTTAATTGCATTGTTATCTGGGGCATTGATGAGTATTCAGGGTGTTTTTAACACAGAGGTGACAAAGAATACCAGTCTTTGGGTTTCTAACTGCTGGGTACAGCTCACAGCGTTTGTTGTTTGCTTGATTGGCTGGTTTTTTACAGGGAGACAGAGCTTTGGTGGTCTGTTTGCCATGGATCACAAATATATGCTTTTTGGAGGTGTGATCGGAGCTTTTATTACACTTACCGTGATTCAAAGTATGTCGCAGCTTGGACCGGCAAAGGCTGTTATGCTGATTGTTGTGTCCCAGCTTTTAATTGCCTATCTAATAGAACTGTTTGGTCTGTTTGGCGTGGAGAAAGTGGAGTTTGACTGGAGAAAGGTTTTGGGTATGGCGTTGGCTATTTCAGGAATTATTATTTTTAAGTGGAAATAGGTATTGTCAAGCTGAGAAATATCCGTTAGAATAATAGTGCACGGAGGGGAACTCTTTTCTGAAAGGAGAGGAGACTGTGCAGAAAAAATATGTGAAGCTTGCCATTATTTTACTCGCGTTCTTGCTTGCCGGAGCTTTTTATTGTCTGAGTACTTCTGATAAGGAGGAGCCAGAGTGGGAGCTTAGGGAAGAGACAGAACAGAGCACAGAGAGGATGGAGGAAGCCATAACGCAGACGGAGAAGAAGATCTATGTCCATATTTGTGGTGAGGTCAATAAGCCGGGCGTCTATTCTGTGCCGGAGGGCTTTCGGGTATATGAGCTGCTTGAGCTGGCAGGTGGAGCGACCGAGGAGGGAGCGCCAGATGCCATGAATCTGGCAGGTATGTTAAAGGATGGGGAGAGGATTGTAATTTTGTCCAAGGAGGAAGCCGCTTCTTTGGCGGTTTCTGAGAGTGGGGAGAATACAGGACTTGTCAATCTCAACACGGCATCCATCCATCAGCTAATGACACTTCCGGGAATCGGTGAGTCGAAGGCGAAGGATATTGTGCGTTATCGGGAAGAGAATGGCGGTTTTCAAGTAATTGAGGATATTATGAAGATCAGTGGGATCAAGGAGGCGGTATTTCAGAAAATCCGCGATTTGATAACAGTCTGACTGGCAATATAGGTGCTGCGGCGCTAGAATTGAGGATAGGATGGGAAGAAAAGTTTTGGTAGTAGATGATGAAAAATTAATTGTAAAGGGACTTCGTTACAGCCTGGCGCAGGATGGCATGGAGGTGGATTGTGCCTATGACGGCGAGGAGGCGATGGAGTACGCGAGAAAGACGGAGTATGATGTGGTGCTTTTGGATATTATGCTGCCAAAGCTGGATGGCTTGGAGGTCTGTCAGCAGATCCGGGAATTTTCCAATATGCCGATTATTATGCTGACGGCAAAGTCAGAGGATATGGATAAGATTATGGGGCTGGAATACGGAGCGGACGACTATATAGCAAAGCCTTTTAATATTCTTGAGGTAAAGGCGCGCATTAAGGCGATTATGCGCCGGAGCGGGAAGCAGGAGAAGGAAAAGAAAAAGGCTCAGGTGCTAGAGAGAGGCGAGCTTAAGCTGTATCAGGACGGGCGCCGAGTGTATATTGGCTCAAGGGAGATCAATCTGACGGCGAAGGAGTTTGACCTGTTGGAGCTTCTTATGACAAATCCAAATAAGGTATATGGAAGGGAGCTTCTGCTGGAGCTTGTGTGGGGAAAGGAATATCCCGGTGATGTGAGAACCGTTGATGTTCACATTCGAAGACTGCGCGAGAAGGTGGAAGCAAATCCAAGTGAACCGACATATGTTCATACGAAATGGGGCGTTGGCTATTATTTCCAAAATTAAGAAAAAAAGTAAATTTTTAAAGAGCATGAGCTTTCGCCTGTTCTGTGTATTTCTTTTGATAGGTATGGTTCCATCCATTATTTTTAATATCTCCTTTTTTTCAAATTATGAGGATAGGATGATACAGCGCAGGATCTACGAGGTACAGAATCAGTGTAATATATTGGGAAGGCAGCTCACAAATGGCAATTATATGAGTGATCAGTCGTCCAGCAGCTTAAACAGCGTGATTGTCCAGCTTGCAAATCTGTATAACGGAAGGATTATTATTGTAAATAGTGGTCTGAAAATTATCAAGGATACATACGCATTGACGGAGAAAAAGACTCTGGTTTCAGAGGCTGTGATTAAGTGCTTTCGCGGGGAAAATCGCAGAGTCTATGACAGAGAGGGAGAGTTTATTGAGCTTACTGTCCCAATTACGGTGACAAGAACCGGCACGGAGGAGAGGGAGATTGTGGGGGTGGTCGTGGTGAGTGTTCCCACGGCAGATCTGCGAGAGGAGCAAGAGCTTCTTGCTGGTAAATCCAGAATCCTTATGATGGTTCTTATGATTATAGTGATAGCGGCGGCAATGCTCTGTTCTGGTATTTTTGTCAGACCGTTTAAGAAAATTCTAGCTTCTTTTAATAAGATAACAGCGGGAGATCTGACGGAGAATGTGGCAATCAGCGGTTATAGTGAGATTGAGCAGATATCAGAGGCATTTAATAAGATGCTGGCACGCATCCGCCTATTGGATGAATCTCGTCAGGAGTTTGTGTCGAATGTATCGCATGAGCTGAAAACACCGATCACCTCCATGAAAGTGTTAGCGGATTCTCTTATCTCACAGGAAGAGGTTCCGGCTGAGCTTTACAAGGAATTTATGGTGGATATTGCAGATGAGATAGACAGGGAGAATAAGATTATCACGGATCTACTCTCGTTGGTAAAGCTTGATAAGACTTCTGCGGATATGAATATCACAGTGGTTGTTATCAATGAGCTTTTGGAGCTTATTTTAAAACGCTTGCGTCCGATTGCTGCAAAGAGAAATATTGAGTTGGTGCTTGAGAGCTTTCGCAGTGTCACAGCAGAGGTAGATGAAGTGAAGCTTACGCTTGCTCTTTCTAATTTGATAGAGAATGCGATAAAATATAATCGGGATGATGGCTGGGTAAAGGTTACACTCAATGCCGATCATAAGTTTTTCTATGTCAAGGTGGCAGATTCTGGAATTGGTATTCCTGAGGAGGAGGAGGAGAAGGTGTTTGATCGCTTTTATCGCGTAGACAAGGCGCGTTCCAGAGAAACTGGTGGCACAGGGCTTGGGCTTTCCATTACAAAAAATGTGATTCTTATGCACAATGGACAGATTAAGCTTTACAGCAAGGAAAATGAGGGAACTACCTTTACGGTGCGGATACCTCTCACTTATATTGGATAAGAAGGAGAAGGTGTGAAGAAAATAAGAATAGCAGTGCTGGTTTGTTTTCTTGCTTTGTGTCTTAATGCCTGTCAGTCAACAGGAACGACACCGATGGAAACTGTCAGCACAGAGCGCAGTATAAGGTTATATTATATTAATAAAAATATGACAAGAGTGGTGAGTGAAAATTACCAGCCAGAAAATACGGAGGCGGAGGCACTGCTTGCGGAGCTTCTTTCTGCACTTGCTAATGATCCAGAAAATATGGATTACAAAAAGCCACTTTTGCCTGAAGTGCGTATATTGAGCGCTAGCATAGAAAAAAAGCAGATCAATTTGAATTTTGACAGTGCCTATTCTCTGATACCACGGCTTACAGAGATTTTAAATCGCGCGGCGATTGTGAGGACATTGACACAGATTGAAGGCATAGAGACGGTTGCTTTTTTTATTAATGAGCAGCCGCTTATGGATGCGCTGAATCAGCCAGTGGGACAGATGAGAGCGTCTGATTTTATTGATGATCTAGGCGGTGACATCAATGATTATGAGAGAACGGTGCTGACATTATATTTTGCGAATGAACAGGGAGACAAGCTAATAGAGTGTAAGCAAGATCTAATGTACAATAATACGGTCTCCATGGAGCGGCTGGTGATGGAACAGCTCATTAAGGGGCCGACGGAGGCTGGGATGTACCCCGTGCTTCCAGCGGATACCAAGCTGCTGACCATATCGACAAGGGAGGGTGTCTGCTATGTGAATCTGGATGCCTCTTTTCTGACAGGCTCCGTCAATACCAATGAGGTGGTGCCTATCTACGCGATTGTAAATTCTCTTGTGGAGCTTCCAGCGGTTAATAAAGTGCAGATTGCAGTGAACGGGGAGACGACAAAGCGGTATCGGGAGCTGGTTTCTCTGGACGCACTGTTTGAGAGAAATCTTGA
>CAMUFS010000199.1 GCA_947088195.1 uncultured Clostridia bacterium | reverse complement strand
TCGAACCCTGGGCCTCCAGAGCCACAATCTGGCGCGCTAACCAACTGCGCTATACCCACCATACAACGTGCCCAAAGGGATTCGAACCCCCGACCCACGGCTTAGAAGGCCGTTGCTCTATCCAGCTGAGCTACGAACACATCTGTTACATTTCCTCTTTGCGTAACAAAAGCGGGTGATGGGAATCGAACCCACGTATCTAGCTTGGAAGGCTAGTGTTCTACCATTGAACTACACCCGCAGAGCTTTCATAATCGGGGTGACAGGATTTGAACCTGCGACCTCTTGATCCCAAATCAAGCACTCTAGCCAAACTGAGCCACACCCCGTTTTTGCTCCTCATCACTCTCTCTGTGACGCAAGGTAAATTATATAATATGAAACTCGACTTGTCAACAGTTTTTTGAAAAAATTTCTATGAAAGGAATATACATCTTTTATTTTACAGAAAATTCAGCGTATAATGTGCCTCTCCCGCCCTGTCAATTTCCATTATAATATAGGAGGGGCGCTTTCCCTCCTGCCTTGGATAAGAGATACTTCCGGGATTTAAAACTACTAGCTTATTCATATATTCAATACATGGTCTGTGTGTATGTCCATACATCACAATATCTGCCCCGCGCGCCCTCGCTTCCTCGCACAGATGCTCCATTCCAACAGAGACATAATAATAATGCCCATGTGTCAAAAACGCCCTATATTTTCCTATTTGCAGCTCCGTCTCCTTCGCCAGCTTTGAAAAATAGTCATTGTTTCCCGCAATTATCTCCACCGGGCAATCCGCCACTGCCTCGATATAATCCTCAGTGCCCTCTGCATCTCCCAGATGTATCATCAGATCCAATGGCTTCACCTTTTTAAGCACCTTCTCCAGATTCGCATGTTTTCTATGTGTATCACTCACTATTAGTATCCGCATTCTACCCTCGATTCCGACACAGGCGCCATTTGCTTAGGCATACCTTTCCTCGTATCTCTGCTGCAATTTTTCCTTTATCTGCCCCAGCGCTTTTCCGCGGTGGCTGATCTTATTTTTCTCCTCTGGGGGCAGGCCTGCTGTCGTCGTTTTATATTCAGGAAGATAGAAGATCGGATCATAGCCAAAGCCTTCTTCGCCTTCCTCCTTATAAGCAATCTGCCCCTCCACACAGGCCTCTTCTGTAAGCAGCTCTCCATCTGGAAACACCGCAGCAATCACGCACACAAACCTTGCACTGCGCTCTGCCCCTTTTGCTTTCGCCAGCCTGTCAATTATATATTTATTTTTTACAGAGTATGATGTTGACTCTCCCAAGAAACGTGCCGAGAGAACACCCGGCTGCCGATCCATATAGTCAACCTCAAGCCCCGAATCATCCGCAAGCACCACTGCCTCTATATTCCTTTTGGCAGCAAGCTCCGCCACCGCCCTTGCCTTAATAATTGCATTTTCCTCAAATGTACTGCCATCTTCCTCAATATCTGCAGAAAGTCCCGCTTCCTTCATAGATAGAAGCTCCCATCCCGACTGCTCTAGTTCCAAAAGAATCTGCCGAATTTCTTTCATCTTATCTTTATTTCCAGTAGCAAATATAATTCTTTTTTCCAACACATCTGTCCTCCCTGCACCATCTTCCTCACAGTATAACAGAATTTTCCTCATTTGAAAAGAAAATTATTTTAACATCTCACCGCTTTTTTGTATATGCCTTTAAACATATATTGCATTTCTTGTCCTCTGCGCTCTCCCATACATTTCCATATAAACTAATATAACCTTCCCCATCGGATAGATCCACTCCCTCTGTCGCTTTATCCGCCGCATATTCAATGGCAATCGGACGTTTTCCATTGGGTGTTGTCACTTTTATCACTATGGCAAACTTCTCCCCAGCCTTCAATGGTATCCCCTCCCGAAGCGGAACCGTATAGTAACCTGCATTGATAAATTTTCCTGTTTTTAAAAGCTGTCTGTCCTTAAATGATGTGGTATTTTTAAAATTATGTACCAGATATACCTCATACTCTGTATCTATCCCTGTTGCATAAAAGCCCACTGCTTCTAATGACTCATCGGACCGAGCCGTATACACATTGGAAAAATAGCTGCTCTCTCTTCCTTCTCCATATCCCAAAAGTCCTACCCAGCCGCACAGATCGGTTTGGTATATGGCATCATAATTATCCTTCTCCTCAATTTTGGTATAGACTACATTATGGATTCCAATATTGGTATCGTAGTACGAAATATAGAAGGTTCCATTTTCCGCAAAATTATCTCCCCAGCTATTTCGACAAATAAACGCGCCATCTGCCTCTATATTTAAATTAAAATTTTCCTTTGGATAATTATCGTCCCAGCCAATAATCACAACATCATGATTGGGCTTCTCTGTGCCAATATAGCAATAGGCATACTTTTGTGCATTGTAATAATCCGAATTTGAGCTTGGATTGGACAGCGGCATATAGAGGGAGCTCTGCACACCCCCATAGCGAAATACCATCTCTTTAATCCGATCATAATTCTTTCCCTCCAAAATCTGTATTTCCTGCACATGCTTCACCGCAGTCAGCCCCTCCGGCGAGATTCCATCCCCATATGGATCATCCTCCTCCAGCACAGGCCCCTGCCATGAAGTCAAGTATGCCATGGCCATGGTATACTCTCCCCCTTCATTTTGGGTGAAAGAAAAGCTATTTTGAAGCGTCATATGATCCTCCGAAAAATCAAACTCCTCTTCAGGAAGCAGCGATGCCTCCAGCGCGGTCAGTGAGGCAAATGCCCAGCAGGTCCCAAATTCTCCCTGATTTTTAACCTTTGGAGCTCGGTTTACATTGCGGTAATCATAAGCAACTGGAAGCTTTCTGCCCGCTGAATCCACATTGACAATATTGGCACTGTTTGTGGCAATATCCCATGTATACTGACAGCCTAACCCCTTTTCTAGCGCCTGAACTGGCACATAAATAGCATTTCTATACTCTGTTACAGGTGCGTCAAGCTCTTCATACACTCCATTGATCTCCATGCCATATTCTCCAGCACGCATGGACATCTGCTTATCCCCCTGTTCCATCACCAGAGTATTTCCGTCGCGCACATAGGAGCTACAATTAAAATTATCCCGAAGCATCGATACTGGCAGCATAAGATTCAGCTTCTCATCCATATAGATGCTTCCTTGATCGATCTCCATCATTTTCCCATCAATGGAGAGATAGATAGGCTTTTTATTAATGCTCTCCGCTATCACACTCCCCCACACACCACTGTGAGAAATATTGATCCGCCCCTGTTCAATCCCCTTTGAATAAGCAAAATCCCACATGCTAACCGAAAATGCCAATGCCAATGAAATCATTGCAAAGATCAAAAATTTGCTATGTCTCAACTTAATTCTATATCCTCCTTATAACTTGTCCTCTGCTTTGGCGGCTTTGCCCCCATAAATTGATAAAAACAAGTCTTCATCATTCCATTGTATACCTTGCGCTTTTTATCCGCTTTTCTCCCGATATAACGCTCTGTATCTTCACATGCGGTGATCACATACGCAGACCAATTATCCAGCGCGGCAAATCTCTTTCCAAACTCCCGATATAAATTTTCAATTCCCTCCTCTGCGTCCAATCGCTCTCCATATGGAGGATTTGTGATAAGAAAGCCATATTTTTTTGGATGACTCAGAGCACTGACGGGTCTTTGCTGAAAATGAATATACTCCTCCACCCCAGCACGCCTTGCATTTTCCCTTGCTGCCTTCACAATATCCCCATCTATATCAAACGCCTGTATATCCATCTTGACAGAAGTATCCACCATATCCTCCGCTTCCTGCCTTACTAGCTTCCACTCCAAAGCAGGTATCAAGTGCTCCCAGCTCTCAGAAAGAAACGTCCGCTTTAAACCGGGAGCAATATTGGCACCAATCATCGCCGCCTCAATCGGAAATGTCCCACTGCCACAAAAAGGATCGATCAGAATCCGCTCTGCCTTCCATGGCGTAAACATAATTAAAGCAGCAGCCAGTGTTTCCGTAATCGGTGCTTTGCCCACAAGCAGCCGATAGCCCCTTTTGTGAAGCGAATCTCCAGAAGTATCTATACCAACACTCACTCTATCCTTCATAAGAAACACGCGAACCGGAAAAAGCATTCCATCCTCGCTAAACCATTCCTTATGATAGTGCTGCTTCATGCGCTCCACCATCGCTTTTTTCATAATAGATTGTATATCAGAAGAACTAAATAATTTACTTTTTACAGAAGTAGCCTTAGTAACCCAAAATTTTCCGTTCTCAGGAATAAATTCCTCCCACGCTATCTTCTTCGTCTCCTCAAACAGCTCCTCAAAGCTCTCTGCCTGAAAACACCCAACATGAATCAGAACCCTCTCCGTCGTTCGAAGAAATAAATTAGCACGGCAGATTGCTTCCGCATCTCCGATAAAATAAACTCTGCCATCCTCCACTTTACTTATCTCATATCCCAGATCAATAATCTCTCTCTTTAACACTGCCTCCAATCCAAAATGGCATGGTGCAATTAATTCCATTGTTTTCATATGTGTCTGCTCCTATCTCAACGCAAGCCTTGTCATCTGATTCCCCTCAAAATCCCAAACCGTAAATTCTCCATTCTCATACAGACCATACGTTTGCGGATTCCCTCCCTTTGGCAGAGAAACAGAACCAGGATTTAGAAGAAAATAATCCTCCTTCTCCTCAGCGCAAAACAGATGCGTATGCCCATAGATCAAAACATCCTTTTTCTTAAGAGGAGGCAAATAATCCTTATGAAACAGATGTCCATGTGTGGCAAAAAATGTCACCTGACCATCCACCAAAAGAATATAATCTGCCATAACTGGAAAATGAAGAACCATCTGATCGACCTCTGCCTCACAATTTCCCCTTACCGCACAGATCTCCTCCCTCTGTTCATTTAACAGACGAATCACTTCCTTTGGCGCATACTCTCTCGGAAGATCATTCCTTGGACCATGATAAAGCAGATCCCCCAACAGCACAAGCCGCTCTGCCTTACTCTCTCTATAAACATCAAGCAATTTTTTGCAATAATAAGCCGAGCCATGAATATCAGATGCAAACAGTATTTTCAATTTAATTTCCTCCCTTTGTCATCCTCTGTATTTTTGTCGTTTCACATTACCTCTCTATCTTATATAGCAAAAGGTCTTATGTCAATCCATTCTTCTTCCTATATGAACGATATGCTTGCATTCCACCCACCACAGACTTCACACAAAAGCCCTCTTTATCAAGCAATCTCGCACCTATCAGACTCAAACCGCCTTTTTCACAATAAAGAACAATACAATACTCCTCCGGCAGACAATATTCCCCATTCTCAATTTTATCAAGAGAAAATGAAATTGCTCTATCTATATGAAACTGCTGATAGCTTTCTTGCGGGCGCAGATCCATAATCAAAACATTATCCTGCTTTTCAAGAGGCAACGCCTCTTCCACCGTAATAACATCCATCATAGCTAAACACTCCTTCTATATCCTCTCACCACAGTATATTCCCTATGTACAAAGAAAGTACCGGCTCCACCTGTATGGACCGGCACTCTCTTCCTTCAAACAGCGTAATTGACTATCTGTCGCAGTTCTTGCTGCTGTTGCTTGTGCTGTTTTTTCCAGCATTGTTTGTACTATTTGTACTGTTTGTGCTATTAGTGCTGTTCTGATAATCGTTCTTAGAATTATTCTGGTAGCCATTCTGTGCTTTGTTCTGAGAATTGTTCTGATAGTTGTTCTGCTCCATGTTCTTAGCCATGATAACGCCTCCTAAAATTTTTCATAAATGCCGTTTTCTAGTTACATTCTGTAGCTACCACTTTGTATCTACAAATGTTATTATCTCTTTTAACTAAAAATTTATTCACCACATCTACAAAAAAATGTACAGACATAAGAATAATATTATTGTTGATATATTTTTTCGTGAACGGTCCGTATAACCAGATTAGCTAGTGTCCTCCGTCACCGCGCTCCCGCTTAGTGAAAAATGTAGCGGACACTAAGCTCGTGAGAAACCTCGCTAAGTGCCGACGTTTTTCAATAG
>CAMUFS010000198.1 GCA_947088195.1 uncultured Clostridia bacterium | reverse complement strand
GCCAATTTTCTTTCCCGGCAGGTCATCGACAGAAAATACAGTATTTTCTGGCACAGAACCACAGGAGCAAAGAGCGCTTGCGGTGACGAGTGCAGCGGCAAGAACGGCAAATTTTTTTAGATGCTGTTGAAAGATTTTCATAATTTTCCTCATTTCTGCACAACTTTTATTATTTCGAGCTTGTGGATGTCGTGCGTACACAAGCCTGAGGAACATTATAACAAAGAGGGTATAATTATACAATAGTAAAAAAGTAAAAATTCATAGTTTGACTTTATTTGTCAATGCGTATACAATAAGAATAGTGTAAATTCGTTGTTGAACAGGAAAGGATATAGGAAGATGGCTCACAAACGGAAAAAGCAGTTGTCGCAGACGCAGACGATTGCACTTGGCTTTTTTATTATGATACTGATAGGGACGGCGCTGTTGATGTTGCCTTTTTCCTCCCGAACAGGGGAAGTCACCCCATTTTTTGATGCGCTGTTTACTGCCATCAGCGCAAGCTGTGTGACGGGGCTTGTCGTGGTGGATACTTATCTGCATTGGTCTGTCTTTGGTCAGATTGTCATTATTATTCTGATTCAGATAGGTGGTCTTGGTTTTATGACAGTTGGTATTTTCTTCTCGATATTGCTTCGCAGAAAGATTGGATTGCGGGAGAGAGGGCTGATGCAGGAGAGCGTCAACACACTGCAGATAGGCGGCATTATCAAGCTGGCACACAAGATTGTAAAGGGAACGCTGATTATAGAAGGGATTGGCGCATTAATTTTGGCAATTCGTTTTAGTTTTCAAATGGGAGTTGGAAAAGGGATTTATTACGGAATCTTTCATTCTATTTCTGCCTTTTGCAATGCAGGATTTGATTTGATGGGCTATCAGGGGGAGTATAATTCTTTAGTAAATTATGCGCCAGATTTTGTGGTTAATATCACAATTATGTTGTTGGTTGTGATAGGCGGAATTGGATTTATTGTGTGGGATGATCTGACAAGACATGGGCTGAAATTTAAGAAATATATGCTGCACACAAAGATTGTTTTGGTTTCAACGGCATTTCTGCTTTTGTCGGGGGCATTTTTGTTCTGGCTTTTGGAGAGAGAGAATATGTTAGCTGGCAGAGGAGTGGGAGAACAGATTCTTTGCAGTATGTTTGCCTCCGTCTCTGCAAGAACAGCAGGCTTTAACACGGTTGATTTGGCAGGTCTTACGGATGCTGGAAAATTTCTCAATGTTGTTTTAATGTTTATCGGCGGAAGTCCGGGGTCAACGGCAGGTGGTATTAAGACGACGACAGTGGTGGTTATTCTGATGTATATTTGGTCAAATATGAAGCATACATATGGCTGTAACTTATTTGGCAGAAGGTTAGATCATGAGTCCATTGTCAAGGCAAGTGCGGTGTTTTGCACCAATCTGTTTCTTGCCACGGCAGCCGTGTTAATTATCTCAGCAGTGCAGGTTTTACCAATCGCAGATGTGTTGCTTGAGGTATTCTCGGCAATCGGGACAGTGGGCATGTCGACAGGAATCACAAGAGAGCTTTTTATGCCATCGCGCGTGGTTATTATGATTCTGATGTATTGCGGAAGAATTGGAAGCTTATCATTTGCTTTGTCATTTACACAGAAGAAGAGAATAGCCCCGGTACAGCAGCCAGTTGAACAGATTAATATAGGGTAGATGCTTTAGAATATAGAGAAGGAGAGCGCAAGGAATGAAATCAGTACTTATTATTGGATTAGGAAGATTTGGGCACCATTTATGTAGAAATATGGCAGAGCTTGGAAATGAAGTTATGATTGTGGATCAGAGGGAGGAGGTTTTGGAGGATCTGCTGCCGATTGTCACCAGTGCCAAGATTGGTGACTGTACGAATGAAGAAGTATTAAGAAGTCTTGGTGTGGCAAATTTTGATCTGTGCTTTGTTTGTATAGGGACAAATTTTCAAAGCAGCCTTGAGATTACAAGTCTTGTGAAGGAGATGGGCGCCCGCTGTGTGATCAGCAAGGCGAATCGTGATATACACGCAAAATTTTTATTAAAAAATGGAGCGGATGAGGTGATCTATCCCGATCGAGATATAGCAGAAAAGCTTGCTGTTCGTCATAGCGCAAACCATGTCTTTGATTACATTGAGCTGACAGATGAATATTCTATCTATGAGATACCACCGTTGACAGAATGGTTGGGAAAGAGTATTCGTGATGTCAATTTTAGAGTAAAATATCAGGTCAGCATACTGGGGACGAAAAAAGGAGAAGATGTGAGGCTGCTGCCAGCGGCAGATCATATCTTTGCAGCGGATGAACATCTTATGGTAATTGGGAAGGCGGAGGATTTGCAGAAAATATTGAAGCATTTATAAGATCAAAATTTGGAAGTGAGTGAGAAATGAAAAAATCCACACTTTATATAGTAACATATTTATCTGTAGTTATTTTCTTTGGAGTACTGTTTGGTACGATTTTTGGGGCAGCGGGCAGCTTGGATTTTTGGAATGGATGGTTGTATTGGTTGGTATTTTGCATTTCGACAATCGTGATTACAGCTTATTTTTTGCAAAAGGATCCATCATTAATAGAGAGGCGTATTCGACCAATGGAAACCAGACCAGTGCAAATCATAGGACAGAGTGTGGCCGCAATTCTTTTCTTGGGTGGTACGATTTTTTTACCAGCGTTAGATTATCGTTTTGGATGGTCTTTTATTCCTTTATGGGCTTCAGCCCTTGGCGCAGTCGCTGTGCTTGTGGGGTTTATAATTGTATTTATCGTTTTCAAGGTCAATACCTTTACTTCTCGTGCCATTGAACATATGGAAGGGCAACAAGTAATTTCTACGGGGCCATATGCGATTGTTAGACACCCCATGTATAGTGGAGCAGCGCTTATTATTCTTGCCACTCCACTGGTTCTTGGTTCTTTCTTGGGGCTTATTGCAGCAATGCTACTTATTTTTGTTATTGTGTTGAGAATTTATGATGAAGAAAAGATGCTTAAAGCTGAGCTAGCTGGATATAAGGAATACTGTGAAAAAATAAAATTCAGACTAGTACCATATGTTTGGTAAAAAATGAATTTATTATTGACAGATGCTTGGACCTTCACTTTTTATTTTAGAGAGCAGAGCTGTCTGAATCGTTAAGAAAGTCCGTGACAGATATAACACGGCATGTTATAATAAAAGGAGTGCACAAGTGTGCGAGCGCATATAAAAAAGCGTGTGGATATACGAATATATGAGAGATGCAATCGTATAAAGGGCATGTTTGTTTGAATATGCGAGTGAGTTGTTAAATTTCGTAAGGAGGATGTTATATATGGGAGTTCTTTCACGTTTTAAGGACATTATGTCGGCAAATATTAATGCGCTTTTGGATAAGGCAGAGGATCCTTCCAAAATGATTGATCAGTATTTAAGGGATCTGGAGAATGATCTTGGCAAGGTGAAGGCAGAGACGGCCGCTGTTATGGCGGAGGAGACAAGATGCCGCCGCGAGCTTGATGAGTGCAGAGAAGAGATGGAAAAGATGCAGAAATATGCAGAAAAGGCTGTAATGGCGGGCAATGACGCAGATGCTAGGCAGTTTTTGGCGAAGAAGGGGCAGATTGCAGAAAAGCTGACCAGTCTTCAGCAGGCATATGATCTGGCAGCGGACAATGCAGCCAAGATGAAGCAGATGCATGATAAGCTGGTGGAGGATATCACATCATTAAATGCAAGAAGAGATTCCATTAAGGCAAAGATGACGGTGGCAAAGACACAGCAGAAGATGAATAAGATGGGCGCAAGTATTGAGGGTGCTGAGAAAACCTTGTCGGCGTTTGACCGCATGGAGGCGAAGGCAAACAAGATGCTGGATGAGGCAAATGCAATGGCAGAGCTTAATAAGGGCGCAGATCAGGATATTGATTCTCTTGCAAGAAAATATGATGAGCCAGCGGGTTCTGCTGTGGATGATGAGTTGGCGGCATTAAAGGAGAAATTGGGGGTATAGGAGGTACATAATGGGATTGTTTAGCGGGCAGTTAGCCAATGTGGTAGAATGGCAGGAGCACCGGGAGGATGTCCTGTTTCAGAAGTGGGCAAATGGCGAGATCAAGAAGGGGAGTAAGCTGATTATTCGTCCCGGACAGGATGCCATCTTTATGTTTAACGGTAAGGTGGAGGGTATTTTTACGGATGAGGGAAGCTTTGATATTGAGTCGGAGATTGTGCCGTTTCTCTCAACCTTAAAGGGATTTAAATTTGGATTTAACAGTGGGATGCGTGCCGAGGTTCTTTTTATTAACACAAAGGAATTTACGGAAAAGTGGGGGACAAAGAATGAGATCAACATTCCTGCACCTTCTCTAAATCTTCCGGGAGGACTTCCTGTGCGTGCATTTGGCACCTTCAGCTTTAAGATCAGCGATCATCAGGCTTTGATTGACAAGATAGCAGGCGTAAAACAGATGTTTACGACGGCCGATGTAAGAGAGCGTGTGGTGGCTAAGCTAGATCAGCTTTTGATGAAATGGATTGTAAAAGAAGGCAAGGATATGGCAAATCTGATGGCAAATTCCGATTCCATTGGGCGCGGCATCAAAGAGGATCTCGATATGGAGATGAGCCGTATCGGAATTAGCATTACAGATTTTTCAATGCAGAATGTAAATTATCCGGCTAATATTCAGAAGATGGTGGAGAAAGCTGCTTCTCAGAGCATGGTTGGTGATATGAACCGTTATCAGACTATGGCGATGACAGATGCAATGACAAGCGGAAAGGGTGCTGGCTCCAACACAGTAGATATGGCAAATACCATGGCAGGAATGCAGATGGGCATGATGATGGGGCAGCAGATGGCAAATCAGATGGGGAATATGATGAATCAGCAGAACATGAATCAAAATGCTGGTGCAGGTAATTTCGCATCTGGGAACGGCAATGTGCCGAATTTCTGCCCGAATTGTGGTGCAAAAACAGGAGGGGCAAATTTCTGCTCAAATTGTGGCACAAAGCTTGTGTAGGGAGAAAAGTATATTGAAGAAATGAGGGGAAGCATGAGTAGTTATGAAAGCTTAAATCCAATGCAAAAAGAGGCAGTTCTTCACACAGAGGGACCGCTTCTAGTTCTTGCGGGGGCAGGCTCTGGCAAGACGCGTGTGCTCACACATCGAATTGCATACTTAATAGAAGAGAAAGGTGTGAATCCATATCATATTTTGGCGATCACTTTTACAAATAAGGCAGCGGGAGAGATGAGGGAGCGTGTGGATAAGCTGGTGGGTTTTGGCGCAGAGAGTATCTGGGTTAGCACCTTTCATTCTGCCTGTGTTCGAATATTAAGGCGCTATATTGATCGTCTGGGTTATGATAATAAATTTACCATCTATGACACAGACGATCAAAAAACGCTGATGAAAGAGGTCTGTAAGCGGTTAAATGTAGACACCAAGGTATATAAAGAGAGAAATATTCTGGCTGCCATCTCGAAGGCGAAGGAAAAGATGGAAACTCCAGCAGATATGCTTGCGGCGGCCGGCGGAGATTTCGCACTGAGAAAGATTGCGCAGATCTATGAGGAATATCAAAAGCAGCTTAAAAAGAATAATGTGCTTGATTTTGATGATCTACTATTTCGGACGGTGGAGCTGTTCCGAGATAATTCTGATGTGCTAGAATACTATCAGAATCGGTTTCGTTATATTATGGTGGATGAGTATCAAGATACAAACACGGTGCAGTTTTGCTTTGTTAGCCAGCTTGCAAAAAAGTTTCGAAATCTTTGTGTTGTGGGGGATGACGATCAGTCCATCTATAAATTTCGTGGGGCAAATATAGAGAATATACTTGGATTTGAGAAAGTATTTACAGACGCTAAGGTAATTAAGCTAGAGCAGAATTACCGTTCTACGGCAAATATTTTGGATGCTGCCAATACAGTGATTCGCAATAATAAGGGCAGGAAGGATAAAACTCTCTGGACGGAGAAGGAGAGTGGACAGAAAATCAAGCTTTATCAGTGCGAGAACGGTTATGAGGAGGCAGAGCGCATTGTCGCGGAGATCAAAGCTCATATTCAAGATGGTGTCTAC
>CAMUFS010000197.1 GCA_947088195.1 uncultured Clostridia bacterium | reverse complement strand
ATTAGAAAGCATAATATTTTCAATCGGCTGTTCTGCTAATCCATAGAAAAATCCAGCGGCTGCGGTCGCTGATGTCACCATGCAATTATTGATGATAATATTTCGTATGGCAGGTGTGGTTTCATCCAGCGGATAGGCTGCCTTGTCCCACACATGCTTCTCCTTGCCGCCCGCACCACAATAATAATACATATTAAAAACAAATGGACACATTACCTTGTCCATCACAATATTATCAAATACCATATTCTCCATGGCATTTCCGCGCTTTCGTCTGGTCTTTAGCCGGATTCCCCGGTCTGTCTCCTGAAAGACACAGTTTGAAATTGTAATATTTCTAATTCCTCCACTCATCTCGCTTCCAATGACCACCCCTCCATGTCCATGTAACATATTACAATTTGTTATTGTTATATTCTCACATGGCATTTTTTTCGGTGTGTCCTCCGTGCCTGCTTTGATGGCAATACAATCATCCCCCACATCAATCATACAATCTGAGATCCTCACATTTCTTGAGCTATCTGGATCAATTCCATCTGTATTTGGAGAATCCGCCGGATTTTTGATCCTTACTCCGCGAATTATCACATCATCACAATAGATAGGATGTACTGTCCAAACAGGAGAATTTTCCAGTGTAACACCTTCTAAAAGCACATACTGACAATTATGAAAACATACAAGATATGGTCTTTTATGTGGAAGCTGTTTGCTCTCTCTCCACCAGCGCTGCCCATTTCCATTTAGCCTTCCCTGTCCAACCACGGCCACATTTTTCTCTCCTGATGCATAGATCAAGGGCTTGTACATGCTTCCTGCAATTCCCTCAAATTCCATAGAAATCACTTCATAATTCTCCACATCATCTGTAAAATCCAAGATGGCCCCTGCATCCAGATAGAGTGTTATATTACTTCTAAGCTGAATAGAATGTGTGGAATAGCTGCCCGCAGGCACATAAAGTGTGCCGCCTCCTTGACTTGTAAGAGCTTCTATCGCCTTATTAAATGCATCTGTCCAGTCCTCCTCCTTTTTATATTGTCCAAATTCTGTAATTGTCAACATTGCACTTCCTCCTTCTGGCTGCACAAGCAGCTTATTCTTTAATATATTCTTAATCATTCTACCCTACTCCTCGTCTTCATTCCATCCAAAAGAACAAGCAACTGCCTTTTTCCAGCCAGCTTCCCTTTCTTTTCTCTCCTGCTTTGTAATTTGAGGTTCAAAGATTTGATTGATTTTCCAATTATCCAGAACCTCCTCTTTGCTCTTCCAATATCCCACCGCAAGCCCCGCCAGATATGCGGCGCCAATGGCAGTTGTCTCTATGCAATCTGGGCGCTTGACCGGAGCATCTATCATATCTGCCTGCACCTGCAACAAAAAATTATTTGCACTCGCGCCACCGTCCACTTTTAAGCTCGAAAGCTCAATGCCAGAATCCTCCTCCATAACCTGAAGCACATCATTCACCTGATAGGCAATGGATTCCAACGTAGCACGGACAATATGATTCCTATTTACTCCCCTTGTAAGTCCCACAATACAGCCTCTAGCATAAGCGTCCCAATACGGTGCGCCCAGACCTGTAAATGCTGGTACCACATAACATCCATTGGTATCCTTTACCTTCCTTGCAAGCTCCTCTGTCTCAGCCGCCGTGCGAATCAGCCCAAGCTCATCTCGAAGCCATTGTATCGCTGCTCCCGCCACAAAAATAGACCCTTCCAGTGCATAATTGACTTCCCCATCCATTCCCCACGCTATCGTCGTCAAAAGTCCATGCTTAGAGCTAACTGGCTTTTCCCCAGTATTCATAAGAAGAAAACCACCTGTTCCATAAGTATTTTTTGCCTCGCCTGCCTGAAAGCATGTCTGCCCAAACAATGCTGCCTGCTGATCTCCCGCTGCCGCCCCAATCGGAATAGGCTTGCCAAAATACACCGGATCGGTCTCTCCATAGATGCAGCTAGAAGGCTTGACCTCAGGGAGCATACCTTCTGGAATCCCAAGAAGTGCCAATATCTCTTGATCCCATGTCAAAGTATGTATATTAAACAACATAGTGCGGGAAGCGTTTGAATAATCTGTGACATGCACCCTGCCCTTTGTCAGCTTCCAGATAATCCATGTATCCACCGTTCCAAATAAAAGCTCTCCATTCTCCGCACGCTCTCTTGCACCTTCTACATTTTCAAGAATCCATTGAAGCTTTGTGGCAGAAAAATAAGCATCGATAATCAATCCTGTCTTTTTGCGAAACAGCTCTGTAAGTCCCTGCTCCTTTAACCGGTCACACATAGCTGCTGTCCTTCTGCACTGCCATACAATCGCCGGGCAAATGGGTTCCCCTGTATGCTTATCCCAGACGATCGTTGTCTCTCTCTGATTTGCAATCCCAATCGCCGCGATGTCTTCTGGTTCCACAAAAATCTTTTGCATAGCCTCCACCGCAACGCCAAGCTGCGTGGACCATATTTCTCCTGCATTGTGTTCCACCCAGCCCGGCTGCGGAAAGTGCTGAGTAAATTCCTTCTGCGCAACACTTACAATCTTTCCTTCCTTATTAAACAAAATGCAACGGTTGCTGGTGGTCCCTGCATCCATTGCCATCACATATTTTCTCATCGAACACCCTCCCTCTCTACTTATCAATACTTTCTAAAAAAGTATACCATAACCATTCTTGACTTACCAGAAGAATAAAGCCAGAATATGATTATAATTCTTTGTCATTCCATTTATCAGCTTCTTTGTGTGTATATAAATTTAGCGGAGATCCGCGGATCTCCGCTCTGCTAGGAATTTAACATTATTATAATACACATAATGCCTATAACATTTTCTTCATTTCATCCGCTACAAACTGAACCTTTGTTCCAACGATTACCTGAACCGCATTTTTACTTGGTCTTATAATACCTGCCACTCCCGCTGATTTAATCTTTGCCTCATCAACCAAGGTATAATCCTTAATTTCCATACGAAGCCTTGTAATACAGTTATCAAGAGAAGTGATATTTCCTCTTCCGCCAAGTCCTTCCAGAATTATCGCTGCTACTTCAGTAAAGTTATTGTTGGCAAGAGTTGCTTTCTTCTCAGTTTCCACATCATCATCTTCTCTTCCGGGTGTCTTTAAATCAAATTTGACAATGGCAAAACGGAATACTAAGTAGAATACGATAAACGCTGCCGCTCCAAGAGGAAGTATCATCCATGTATTCTGTGCTGCTGGAAGCGGTGCAGAGAACAATAAGTCCGTAGCGCCCGCTGAAAAACTAAAGCCTGCTCTAAAGCCAACCAACGTTGTAATTACTGTAAAAATACCATATAACAATGCATATACTACATAGAGAGCTGGTGCAAGGAACATAAATCCAAACTCGAACGGCTCTGTAACACCGCAGATAAATGCACATAATGCTGCAGAAGCTACCAAACCGATCGCATTCTTTTTCTTTCCTTCTTTTGCTGTGTGAACCATAGCCAAAGCTGCTCCTGCTACACCAAACATCATACATGGGAAGAAGCCTGACATATACATTCCAAGGCTCCATGTAACATCTGCGCTCGTCTGTCCTGCCCAGAAGTACTTTAAGTCTCCAAGTCCAATGGTATCAAACCAAAATACATTGTTCAATGCATGGTGCAATCCTGTTGGAATTAACAATCTGTTCAAGAATACATAGATTCCTGCTCCTATCGGTCCAAGTCCAACAATTCCTTCTCCTACAGCGATCAACACGCCAAACACGATAGGCCATACAAAAAGCAAAATTGCTGCAGCTACTATGGAAACTACACCGGAAACAATCGCAACGCACCGCTTGCCACTGAAAAATGAAAGCCAATCTGGGAGCTTTGTATTTTTAAAACGATTGTAACAAGTCGCTCCAATAATACCAGCGATAATACCGATAAATGGGTTCTCAATCTTATCAAAAGCAAGTACTTTTTTTGCATTTTCTGCTATGGAAGGCATTATCACGGTAACTGTACCAGTAGACAAAAGCTTCGTGATCATAAGCCAAGAAGCAAATGCTGCAAGACCTGCTGTACCTTCATGGTCATCTGACATACCTACACCTACACCGATAACAAACAAAAGTGCCATATTATCGATCAGTGCACCGCCTGCCTTTACCAAAAAGAATCCAAGCTTTCCTAAAAAGCCAGTAACATCACCACCCTGCATAGTTTCAGGACACAGAAAATATCCAATTCCCATCAAAATACCACAAATAGGAAGACACGCTACTGGAAGCATCAAAGCCTTGCCCAATTTTTGTAAATACTTCATAACTATTTCCCTCCTCATTTTTTATTGTCTGTTCTGCCCTAGCCACAGAACCAAAATCATCGCTGTGTATTTTACACACAAATTACCATTCCCATCCTCTCCCTCCCATGATACAAGAAAAACAAATAACAAAACCAGATTTTATAAATGAAACATCACATCCAACTTATAAAATCTGGTCCTCCTGCTCCTTTTTCTGTATCAATTCAGACGATTCTGCAATCTGTTTTTTGTTATCTTGATTATAACAATATGCATAATATTTGTCAATATCTTTCACCCATTTAATTGTCAAATTATATATATTTTAATATAAATATTTTATTTTTTTGTTAAAAATATACAATAACATTATTTGTATTACAAATGTCCGTTGGTCAAAAACATATAGAAAGATATTGACATTTTCAAGAAAGGTCCGCAGAACCAAAGCATTGGTATCCTCCGTCACCCCGCTCCCGCTTAGTGAAAAACGTAGCGGACGCTAAATTCGTGCAAAACCTCATTAAGCGCCGACGTTTTTCAATAGGTTCCTTGAGGATACCAATACTTTGGTTCTGCTATTTTTTCAGTAATCCAAAATTGTTATCCCTTTTACCTTAAGTGTTGCTATATGCCTATTTTTCAAATCATTCGTCAATGTGCCTAACGGAAGCATAACTCTAGCCTATTGCTGATTTTTAATCTACTCCTAAATATACCAAGGTTTTGCCTTAAGCATAAAAGCCGCCAGAGATAATTCCCCTCCCTTTTCAGATTTGGGTGGTTCCTATGCCATTCTTTAAGCTTTTCGTTAAGGCACCAAAATAGGCAACGTTCCATAAGGAAGAGATGTCCGATAAACTGCAATCTAGTTTTCTATTACTATAAATCAGATTCGTGCATCAAACTATCCATATCAACCCGGCAACACCACTTAACCTTTCGCCAATTCGGGTATTTGTCTAAATCAATCTTCACTGCGACGGCTTCTCCAATAAGGTTATCGGTTCTTCCAGCGTCATCACTGTCGTCTGAATATATGCTGATATGCATCCCTTCATAAAAAGCAACTGGATTTCCAAATGAATCGTTTTTTATATCATCTGTTGACAGCAGATAAACATCTTCGCTTACCATTTCATTAAAATCAATATAAATTCGTGCTTTATCCAACGATATTCACCCCTAACAGATATCGATTTGTCAGTCTAATCATATCATAAGCCAGCTCTGTGTTTCAATCTGCAATCTATCGAAATCGCCAAAGGCATATTCCGACAACACTTAAAGTAAAAGGGACAAATTGTTATTTATGGAACCTATACTGTAATTGTTACATTTTAGAAATAGTATCCTAAATAAACCTCCATGCCGAGCTTTTGGCACCACCATAAATGAAAGGGGGTTTCCTTTGAACCCTCCGGGGGATGCACAGAAAACGGGAGTGGAAGATGCCGCTTCGCGCGCCCCCTCCCATTTTCGCGCAGTTCACCAACGGAGCAGTGAACTTTCAAAGTAAAAAGGAAAAATCACATTCCAGCACAGCCAAGAAAGTAGCCCAAAGAATTGCCTATAGCCCTCTGGAACCTATTGAAAAACGTCGGCGCATAATGAGCTTGCGAATTATGCGCCGACGTTTTTCAATAGATTCCTTGAGGATACCAATAATTTGATTCTGCTATTTTGGGGCAGTCCAAATTCGTTATTTATGGAATATATGCTATAATTGTCACATTTAGAAATAATATCTATCCTTCTCTCGATTATTCTTTTGCTGTTTCTATATAAAAAATGGAAGAATCACATTCCAGCACAGC
>CAMUFS010000196.1 GCA_947088195.1 uncultured Clostridia bacterium | reverse complement strand
ATCACTTTAAATTTGATATGATTCCGACCAAGCAATCTTTGCTAGCTATGGCAATCACTTTGGGTATGCCCTTGCACGCAATTAATATTTTATTGCCAAAGGCAGGCTATTTTCTGTCGGATTCTCTTGCATATGATGTTATTATTAAAGAACTTTTGACAACACCTAAAATTATTCACAATCCTACCATAGCTGTTTTATTTATTAATGATATTCTTTATGAGCTGGAACTTCCACTATTAATGACACGAAATAAATGTGATAATTAATTACATGTCTTTTTTTGATAATATATTATAATTATTATAAGCATTATATTGGCAAATTGCTTAGTAAAAGGAAAGGGGGTCTTCTTAAATCTACCATGCTATATCAAAAATATACCTTGTCGGAGCTTCAGTCGGTAACTTCTAATATTTCTACGGAGAATGAAAAGGTATATCAGATGCTCTTCCACGGGTTAGATATAACTATGTTACAGTTGATGTGTACACAGGTGACATGGAGTCTGGCAAATCGTCCCAAAGATGCATTTATTACCATTCTTCTGGATTATGCCAATCAGATTATTCGACTTATCCCAGCTTGGAAAAAGGTATCCCAAACAACCTCTGTTTATGCCAAGCGTTTTTGTGAAAGTTTTACAAATCTTTCAAATTGCTTTCAACAACAAGATACCGAAGAGCTTAGAAAGCAAATTCGAATTTTAAAAAAAGATTTATCAGATTGTTCAAAACAGTCCGAAGACATCATTGGTTCCCTGCAGGATATGCAATCCAGCTTGTCGGCATTTATTTCAGGAAAATTGGCATCTGCTGTACCTGACCGCACACAATGGCGCAATTATGGTTTAGAACGTTGCCTTAGCAATGACAAATTTATCCATGGAACAGAAGCTTCTATTTACAATGGCAGCACTATGTTTTCGCTTGTAACTGCCACACTGCAACAGAGCATTGACATTCTAGAACCACTCGATCCGTCATGGTCTATTGCAGAAATTATTTTTACCATAACAGGACAGACAAATGTATGGAACATTATATATAAAGTATCCTTGCGCCTTGAACAACTACTAAGGACTTTTTATTATATCCCACCATACCAACCTAATACAAAAGGAGGAATTACTATGTATTTAGAACATTACAGCCATGCAGAAGACATGTTGAAGGTAGTACAGGAAACCTGCAAAAATATCTCCATAAAAGGGAAAGACAAGACTAAATTAGCTCAGCAGCTTCTCCGTCTAATGGGAGGAGATTTCAACGTCCTTAAGGAATTACCCAGCTTAAATCCATCCACAAACCAGCTTGTCTGGGTTCGTGCCTTAGATAACCTTGTAGAGGAAACCTCTACGACATCCATCGGTGATTCAAAAGGACTATTAGGTCTTACGAAAGAAAATATTATTGACATCAAAACCTATGTGAGAACTTCTCTTGCCCTAAAAACCACCTGTAAAGAAGAGGCACAGGAGCTGGGATATACCGATGATGATCCCTTCAGCAAGGAACATCCCGAATTTTCACCAACTGCATTTACCAAATTTAACGAGCCCTTCCACACCCATGCACTTGGCTGGAATAAACTTGAGATGGATATTCTACAGCAGGGAAATAATATTCAAACCTATGGCACTACCTTTGTAAGTCATGCTGATTTTGTATTAAACCAGATCAAAAATATGGCAATCTTCACTGCCATCGAGGATGTCAAGATAACCGATCCCAACGATAAGAAAATACTTGCTGCTCTGCCAACTATTTTGGATCGATGGAAAGAGGAAACTAACAAACATAGCGCTACCACAACGGATCTGCTCAATCGTTTAAATGCCTTCCAAAATACTTTGCAAAATACACTTTGCCCATCTGCTAATTCCATGTCACAAAAGCTTAACAAACTGGATATACAAAAGGAAACTGCAGACTTAAAAGAAGAGATCGATTCCTTAATAGTAGAGATTGAGGCAAAACAAAAAGAATACCAAAAAGATTGCCTGCTGGCAAATAGTGGAGCTGCTGGTATTGTTGGCGGACCTGTCGTGCTTATCACTTGGTCTGTGACAGGTGGTGTTTATGGTGCAAAAGCAGAAAAAGTAAGAAAAGAGCGCAATGAATTAAAAGCACGTCTAGAATCGAAACAAACACTATATGATAATCTCAACAAAGTCGCTGCACATGTACATAATGCTACCAGCGGAATAGAGAACCTAAGACTGGCTGTTATCAATGCCATTATTGGTCTGGAAAGTTTAAATACTGTATGGGGGCTTATCACTTCCTATATTGATGAAGCAAAAGAATCTATGGCAACCATTAATAAGAAAAACGATCTGATGAATTTCACCTTTGATATGGAAGGTGCGCGGGCAGCATGGAGCAGTGTTCCTTCCCTTGCCGCAGGTTTATTAAAGCTATTCAAGGAAGCAGAACAATCCTTCAAATTAAGTGAAGATTTTAAAGCTTGTCTTCTGCACAAGGAACAATCCTTCATTGTCAGCCACGCAGATAGAACCACATGGGATGATAAATATGTATCTCTCAACAATATTGTGATCAATCCTGCTTCCACATATATGCCAGTTTTGCAGAGCAAATCTCTGGAATTACGCAACGATGCATTCAGCATCTACCGCACTGCCCTTCAGACCTTCCCAACATTTTTGCTTTCCAAGGGTAAAATGTTGATGACTAATTCTGATCCTGAAATACTAGATAAGCTGGCCGAAGCAATAAAAAATAATCCCTCAGATGAACAGGCCATCGCTACTTTTAATTTCCGAATCAATAACCTGAAGAAAAATGCGGATTCCTTTGATGAGAAATTAACAGAGCTTGAAAGCTGTATTCATGACAATGCAATTATTCTAAATAAAAACACCCGAACTGACCTTAGCAGCATTGGCTTCTTTGCACAGCTTAATAATGAGTGTAAACGTTTTGCCATAGACATTCAATCTCATACCAAATTGATGATCACAAACTTTATTGAACCTATGCACTCCCTTGCAGAACGTATGAAAACATTAGATAACGAGATCGAAACAAAAATTGATCCAGAAAATCTGATCAAGGGTTTTAAGGAATTTCTTCCTTCTTCCTCAGAAATATCAGATATGCTTGATATAAACGCAACATCCGCAGAAACCCAGCAATTACAAATTATTGCTACCATCTACGACACTGCATTAAAAAGCCTTGATGTATTGGCGAATACCATCACTCTCTGTCACCAGATTGAAGAACAAAGCTACCTAGCTACTCAGCTTGATAATCTGCAAAGAAGCTATAATGAAATCAATAAATCTCATCAGAAGCTACTCGATGCACAAAGTGAGCTACAACAATTGCTTCATTTACATGCCCTTTTAAAATTCTTTGCAGAAGAAGGAGAACAAAAGAAACAACACATACAGAAATGTAGAATGGATTTAACCACATATCTTAAGCAATCCCCTGTTGATTATGCAAATTACCACAAATTACTATCTCAATGGATTGATGAGACAACGAAAGAAAGTGAGGTTCTTCTATGAAATTACCAAAAATTCAAATTGTTCCAGAAATAACTGCAATTCTTCTTCCATCCAAACATATGGATATATCAGGAACAAATATATCCTATGAACAAGGATATGGACAGCTTTCTGAAGCAGGAGCAACCGTCCAGCTTGGTGTGACTGGAAATATATACATTGATATCATGATAGAAAGCTTGTCCAAAGATTTTTATCGAGAGACAACAGATGAGGTAATTAATGTTGTTTCTGAATCTGTCCGTGATGAGTTGAAAGAACATTGCATAAAAGAAGATTATAAAAGCTGGTGGTTTGCCCTTTTCGCCGGAGGCTCAACAGATAAACACAGCAGCGATTACTATCGAAACCAACAGAAAGACAGTGTCAATATCGCTGATACCACCTGTTATCATGCCATCTCATCAAAAATGTCCTCCTATAAACAACAGTACCATGTCAGTGGGGATTTTCAAATTGTTGGACAAAGCTATATTCCAACCACCGTGTATCTCTTTATTGAAACATTAACAGTTAAAACACAAGAGGGAACCACCATATTAATCCCAACTCAAAATACCGCAGTGGCAGATAAAGATGGCAATACAGGAAGCGCGTCCACATCTTCAAAAATTAACATTGTACCATTATAATTCAGGCAGGCAAAAACTTGTCTTTGTACTTATTACATGTTATAATACAATCTGTAATTACCGATAAACTATATTTCACAATTATCTGAAAAGAGGTTTTTATGGATTGCAATGATATAAGATTAGACAGGCAGATTCCTCTCAATAGTTTTGCAAAGTCCTCTCGAATCCTTGGTTTTCTATCCGTGGGTACTGGGTTGGCTTCCGCGCTGCTTCCTTTTTTCGTTCCGCTTCCTATTATGTTTGGTATGCTCAGTATGGTATTCGCTTTTGTATCAAGAAAGCAGGCAGGCAGTTTTCACAATTATGCTATCACTGGCATAGTATGCAGCGGCGTCACACTTGTTTTTTTGTTTGTTATCGCTACCTTTTTGATTCTTTTTCTAAACACAGCAGGCGGACAACTGATTGTAGCGGAATATTTAGAACAATATCATAAAATGTTAGAGGCGTACACGGAATTTTATGGAATTGAGTAAAGAAAGCTTCCTTGACATAAGTCTTTGCATACTTATTTGAAAGTCTTTTCCAAAGCGTGTTCGAAAATTATTCTCCTCAAGCTACATTGCTGAGGGGTATCAATTTTCAAGCACGCTTGTATTTCATTCAAAAATTTTTCTTTCTATAAGTTTATTGCCCCAGCATCATCAAGTATGAGACAAAAGATTTTTATTTTATATATTGTTCGAAATCTTTTCCAAATATTTGATGGCAAAAATCATAGATTTCCTCTTTTGTTTTACCAATATCAAAATAATTATTACCATTGATATAGGATTTCAAAAAGATGTCATTCATCAACAGGTAAAAGAACTGAAAAAAGAGAACCACCGCCTGAAGAAAGCGATTTCTCAGAGTAACTTCCACCTTTGGATGAATGAGGGAATTTAGTTTGGATATTAAGTATAATTCCTTGACCATAAAAGCTCAGTGTATTATAATTGTATGGGGACGAAATGCCCTTAATATTGTATACATAAATGTTTATGATGATTAATTTTTAAAGAGAGGTGTAGCTATGAGATATGAATTAACAAAGGAATTGGAAACTGGGAATGAGATGATTGACTGTGAGCACAATGAGCTGCTTCGGGCTGTTAACAATATTGTAAATGCCTGCAGCACAGGAAAAGAGCGTGATATTGTAGAGCCTGCTATTACTTTTCTTTTGACGTATGTGGATATGCATTTTGAACATGAAGAGCAGCTACAGAGTGATAATAATTATCCAGATATGGCAAGCCATAAGACATTCCATGATAGTTACAAAAAACAGTTAAAAGAAATTGCAGAGCAGATTCCTTTGGATAATCCTTCCATTGAAGATATGGTTAAGCTGAATGGGCATATCGCTGTACTGATAAACCACATCCGTATAGAAGATAAAAAACTTGCTACATATCTAAAACAGCTATAAAACTGATTGTATTTTTATTACTGCAGCTTTGTAAATGCTTTTAAAATCCGGGTTATGATCAGAAACTGTCGTATTAAGCGAGAAACATTCAATATATGGTTATTTTATTAGATTAGAGAACTATATATTGTATGTTGTCTGTTTAGTGCGACAGCTCTTTATTTTTTGTTGGTAATATAAATAAATTTATGTTTTTGGGTAAAAAATAACTCCTTTTTGATAAGAATTAAGATATGACAACAACATCAACAGAGTAACAGATGTTTATGCTCTTCTTAAAGAGAGTTTCAAAGACATCCTTCAAGAAAATATTCTACCACACACTCTCACATAATTCTACGAAAATCTGCTTATAAAAGTGGCTGATTTGTTTCCGAATGAAACGACAAGCTATCTTCTGTCAGACGTTCCTCATTTTTCTGCAGCTTGTTTTACTGTTATATACATAAAGCTTGTACCTCACCTTATACAAAATATAGTTATCGCATATTTGTATATAGGAGAATCATGTTCGAGACA
>CAMUFS010000195.1 GCA_947088195.1 uncultured Clostridia bacterium | reverse complement strand
TTTCTTATTGGATGGACAAAATTCTATATAGCAGTCATTGGTTGTGTTTTGTTGGTGTATTTTGGGACTCGCTTTATCAATGACATAAAAGAAACCGAAATATCCATCACATCGAATGGAAGGTTTTGGATTATTGCGCTTGCACTAATTGCAATATGGACATTGTTCTCAGGAATTGGAGGCGGCGCATACCAAACTGGTGATTTTAAATTGCGAAACGCCGTATTTCGTGATTTATGTACATATAACTATCCTGTTATTTACGATATGCAAAAAGAACCTGAGCTTGTTCAGACTCTTCTGGGAAATGCATCATCTGGAATGTGTGTCTATTATTTTACATGGTGGTTGCCTGCTGCTTGTGTCGCAAGATTTTTAAGCTATTTTCATGTTAATTCTTCTATAGCATATGGTGCCGCGAGCGTTAGCTTATATCTATGGGCAGTTTTAGGTCTATTTCTGACTTTTTATTGTCTGGTTCGATTTTTTAACAGATATTCCTTTTGGATCTTATCTGCGTTTATGTTATTTAGCGGGTTAGATTTTATAGCCTATCTTTTACAGAACATGCAGCTTCCAATCAACACACATATTGAATGGATTGATGGCGCTAAGATTTTTCAGTACAGCTCTCATACAACTCAGCTATATTGGGTTTTTAATCAATCCATTCCTATTTGGCTTATTTCAGCAGTATTGTTGCTGGTGAAAAATAAAAGAATGGGAGCTTGGTCAAGCTTGGCATTTGCTTATTCCCCTTTTGCGACTATTGGACTTATTCCAATCTGCTTGGTTGCCATGCTGAGTGAGAAGGGAAAAAAGTGGAAAGAAAAAATCAAATCCGTAATTTCTTTTGAGAATATTACAGTTGCTATAATGATGTTAGTGGTTTTTGGATCATTTTATATCTTGGTGCTAGGGAAAATAAAAACTCAAAATGGCTTTATCTTTGCTGTATATCCACAATTTAAAACCCTAACCTGTTATATATTTTTTATTCTGTTCGAGGTTTTATTCTATTTTATTGTGATGGGAACGAATGCGAGACAATATAAGTTTTACTGGATCGTTTTGGCTGAGCTTATTCTTATTCCGCTTTATAAAATGGGAGAATGGAATGATTTTTGTATGCGGGGATCAATCGCGCCTTTGTTTCTATTTATGGTACTGTGTGTTCAATATCTGTTTGATAAAAATCCTCCGGCAAAAAGACAAAAAATGCTTGCTGTCTGTCTGGTAATTGGATTCCTGACATCTTTTACAGAGATACAACGTAATGTTTCCTGCACATTATCCATGTCGGAAGATGAATATATTTGTGATACTATATATTCGCTTGGTTCCATACAATTACAGAATTTAGATTCCATTCAACTACATTTAGATCAATATATAGCGTTGGACAATGTTTATGAGGACTCCTTTTTCTATCAATATTTGAGTGATAAGTAATGCCATAATCTTCTTGCAACTATTTTTCAAGGACTTTTTATCATTTTACATTGACAAATTTCAATATGTGAATATAATGGTGGTATAGACAGTTCTAAGGGAGGTGGCAAAATTGATTAACGAAAGCAAGATACCAACGGTTTTTAAGGCTTTTTGTGACGAAAATCGTATTGAGATTTTGAAACAGTTGATTACAGGAGAGAAATGCGCCTGTGTGCTGTTAGAAAACCTGCATATTTCACAACCCACATTATCACACCACATGAAAATTCTTTGTAGTTCGGGTATCGTGGTTATGCGGAAAGAGCAGAAATGGGCGCATTATTCCATATCAGAGGAAGGTGTTGCATTAGCAATAGAATATCTGCAATCCTTTATGACTATAAAGAGTTCCAGTAAAGATAAGTCATGTTGTGACAGGTAAAGCCATTTATGTCCTGCATGGCTTATCCAAAAAAATTTTATATTGATATATTTCAATATTTCTATGAATGGAGGTTTGTTATGGAAACATTAAAAACAGGTTGGGATTTCTTTCAGAATGAAATTCTTGGTATGCAATGGCTGAACCGTTTGATTGGAAATCTACTTGATTTATGTGGTTTAGATACCACAAGTAAAATCGGCGGCAGTATGCAGTTTTTCCTCTACGACACAATCAAAATCATGGTGCTTTTGGGCATGTTGATTTTACTTATTTCATATATTCAGAGTTATTTCCCACCGGAAAGAACCAGAAAAATTCTTGGCAGATTTCATGGTATTGGGGCAAATATAATTGCGGCTTTGCTTGGTACTGTGACACCGTTTTGCTCCTGTTCATCCATTCCACTGTTTATTGGTTTTACAAGTGCCGGACTGCCTTTAGGTGTGACATTTTCCTTTCTGATTTCTTCCCCTATGGTTGACTTAGGTTCGCTTGTCCTGCTTATGAGTATATTCGGGTGGAAAGTTGCAATAACCTATGTTGTACTTGGACTTATCATTGCGGTTGTGGGTGGTACACTCATTGAGAAACTGCATCTTGACCATTATGTAGAGGAATTTATTCGCAACGGAAAATCTGTTGACGTGGCGGGAGAGGAACTGTATTTCAAAGACCGTATGAAATACGCATGGGAACAGGTGGTATCTACGGCAAAGAAAGTCGCACCGTATATTTTGGTTGGTGTTGCTATCGGTGCATTTATCCATAACTGGATACCTGAAGATTTTATTGTGCGTGTTCTCGGAACAGGAAACCCTTTAGGCGTTATTATCGCTACGGTTGCGGGTATTCCCATGTATGCAGACATTTTTGGCACAATACCGATTGCAGAAGCACTGTTGGCAAAAGGCGCGAGGCTCGGAGTAGTCCTGTCCTTTATGATGGGCGTAACAACTCTGTCCCTGCCGTCTATGATTATGCTGCGCAAAGCGGTAAAACCTCGGCTACTTGGTATTTTTATTGCAATATGCACTATGGGCATTATTCTTGTTGGTTATTTCTTCAATGCAATTCAGTTCTTGCTTATGTAAATTGCTCAGAGAAAAACAAAATAAATCAAATCACATGGAGGTAATTTTATTATGGCATTGTTTGGAAAGAAAAGGGAAGAAGAAAAGAAATCCTCGATTTGTGCTTGTAATTCCGGCTGTCCTGTGTCCGAAACAACGGAAATCACAAGTGATTGCTGTTCTAATGCACAAGACGGCATCTGCCGTGTTAAAGTCTTAGGCTCTGGCTGTGCGTCCTGCCATACCCTATATGAAAACGTAAAGGACGCTGTTCAGAAAATGGGAGTTGCAGTGAAAGTAGAGTATGTGACAGATTTACAAAAAGTTATGGAATATGGCGTTATGAGTATGCCTGCACTTGTTGTAAATGAAAAAGTGGTATCCATGGGAAAAGTATTGAAGTCTGCTGACATTGAAAAAATGCTGCATAAATTAGGTTTCTAAGCAAATGCTAAAATACAAAAAAGACTGTATGCTATCTGTTATTCCCTTGATGTATATGGCTACTGGCTGTACTGCCATTTGTTCCATTCTAGCACAACTGAGAAAGTAGCCCAGAGAACTGCCTATGCTCTACGGAACCTATTGAAAAACGTCGGCACAAATGAGCTTGTGAATTATGTGGCACACTTCAACGAGGTTTCTTACAAGCTTAGTGTCTGATACATTTTTCACTAAGTGGGGGAGGGACGGAGTATTATAGTCAGTTCTCTGGGCGGACCCTCCTCAACCATGTTCCATATAAGAACTTCTTATTCTTCTTTTCTCCTCAGTATATCATATTCTTCCAAAGCACATTTTAAATCTACATACAAGATCTGTTTTGGGTGTGGTGCGCTTTCTTGTGCATTGCCCTCTTCATCTTCAATGGCGTGCACTTGTACGTTTAGATTCCTTCCATCTGGCTTCATCACTTCAATTTCTTCGCCCACCGAGAACTTATTCCTCTGCTCTACGCGATACATACCCCGCTCATTCTTTTCTCCGATTAGTCCAAGATAAGTATACTCTTTCCTATAAGTATTGTTTTCGTAGATCTGAGAATTTTTATCTGGCTTGCCAAAGAAAAAACCTGTGGTAAATTCACGATACGTACACTTGGCAATCTCCTCCCGGTAAAATGGTACACGGCTTTTGTAATACTCTGGATCTTTTAAATAATCATCAATCGCAAGACGATATGTCCTTGCCACCGTCGCCACATAGAGAGCTGTTTTCATCCTTCCCTCTATCTTCATGCTGTCTATGCCTGCCATAATAAGCTCTGGTATATGCTCAATCATACACAGATCTTTGGAGTTGAAAATGTAAGTGCCACGGTCATTTTCAAACACTGGCATATATTCACCGGGACGGTTTTCCTCCATCAATGCATACTTCCACCTGCACGGATGTGTGCAGGCACCCTGATTGGCATCTCTTCCAGCTAGAAAACTGCTTAACAGACATCTGCCTGAATAGGAGATGCACATTGCTCCATGGACAAATGTCTCTATCTCAAGATCTTCTGGTATATTTTTTCGTATCTCCTGAATCTCTTCAAGAGAAAGCTCCCTCGCTGACACCACACGCTTGGCACCCAGCTTATACCAAAACTCATATGTTCCATAATTTGTGTTATTTGCCTGTGTGCTGATATGAAGCTCTGTGTCTGGCAGCAGCTCCTTTGCAAGCATAAAAACTCCCGGATCAGAGATAATCAGCGCATCCATCCCCACATCCCGAAGCTCCTCAAAATATTGGCGCACACCTTCCAGATCCCTGTTATGGGCAAGTATATTTGCTGTCACATATACCTTTACACCATGGGCATGGGCAAACTCTACCCCCTCCTTCATTTCTTTCAGGGAGAAATTTTTTGCCTTTGCGCGCAGTCCAAATGCTTCGCCACCAATATATACAGCATCTGCTCCATATATCACAGCCACCTTGAGAACCTCCAAGCAGCTTGCAGGTATCAATAATTCTGGGCGCCTTTGGCGCCCAGCATCCACCAACTGATTCATTTGTATCATTCTCCTTCCTTGTCCGAAACAATCCTTGTGCTGACCGCAAGTCCATCTCCCACAGGAACCACTGCTGTCTCAAGCTCTGGCGTATGGGTCAAGGTGTAGAGATACTCCCGCATCCTTGCATGGATTGTGCGATTTCTCCTTGTTACAAGATAGCGGGATTCAATAAGATCCCCATCCTGCAGCACATTATCAGACAAAAGGATACCGCCCACAGACAGCAGCCGCATTACTTCTGGAAAAAAATTCAGATACTGTCCCTTCGCGGCATCCATAAAAATAAAGTCATAAGAAGGAGCCAAAGTTCTTAAAATCTCAGTGGCATCTCCCTCCAACAACGTAATGCGCTCTGCAAAACCTGACTGGCGGAAGTTTTCATGTGCCTGCACAATCCGCTTTTCAAATTTTTCAATGGTTGTAATATGCACATCTTTTGAAGTATTTGCCGCCATCACCAGTGCAGAGTAACCCACTGCAGTCCCAACCTCCAAAATATGCTTTGGTTTCTTTATTTTCAATAATACCTTCACAAGCTGCTCTGTCTCCTGACGAACCACAGGCACATGCTCCGCCTCTGCCTTTATTCGAAGCTTATCAAGAAATTCCCCATTACCGCCATCCAGCGAGTGAAGATATGACGTGATCCGCTCTTGCACTATCATTGTGCTTCCCCTGTCTCTGGCTCCTGCATTAACAGCTCTAACATCTCCTCAGAGGTCATAGAAGTATTGAGCGTGTAAGTACCCGGATGTATCTTTGCCTTATAAAGCTTTGCCTGCACCAAAAATACCTTATAATCCTTAATTAATCCTTTGCCTTCTAAAAGCTTCGCTACATCCAGATCGGATGCCCCTTCTTCCACAATAACAAGCAAGTCCTTTCCATTTGCCTTTGAAGAAACTGCCTCTGGAGTAAAAATAGATTCTCCAAACGCAAAACCTTTGTTTCCCGCATCATAGATCAGAATCACTGCTATCACGCACACAATCATCTGTAAAGATATTGATATAATCATGCCTGCTGCTTTTCTAATCATGATCCTCCTCCAGAAAATCTACATCAAAATCGATCTCTCCCAACAGCTTCTCCTCAATCTGCTGCATGGTCCGACACATAGAATGTTCATACTGTAAAAAACCGCTCACCCTTATATCACGGC
>CAMUFS010000194.1 GCA_947088195.1 uncultured Clostridia bacterium | reverse complement strand
TATTGGTATTGGGACCCAGTGAGTGGATGTGTAAATCCCAAGAGAATAGACAGAAAATATTGTGAGCTTTGGTCATTTGATAAGGCAGACTGTGAGAAATATCATATGAATTTTAAAGAGACATTTTTTGTCACAAATAATAAAGAAATAAAAAAGCAACGGAGCCACACAGAATATTCGTATGACGTTTTGTTTGTTGGAAGAGACAAAGGGCGGGCAGAAAGGCTTGCTAAGATTCAGAAAGAGCTGGAAGAAAATAATCTGACAACCTATTTTTATGTGGTTGCGACAAAACCATATTATATTTCAGCAAAAAAAATGAAGAAACAGTTAGATTATCAGAAAATATTGGACATGCTCCAAAGCTCTCGTGCCATTTTAGAAATCAATCAAAAGAATCAGAGTGGGCTGTCCATGAGAGCAATGGAATCCATTTTTTTTGCCAAAAAATTAATTACAGATAATGCGGCAATTATGCAGTCGGAGATATATCGATCGGAAAATATATATGTATTAGGTCAGGAAAAGAGATCCCTTACAGATTTTATGAATTTGGATTATATAGAGTATGATCCTGATTTTCTAAATAGATATTTATTTGAGACATGGATAACCTCATTTGTAGAAGCGTAGGTATAAAATATGATACTGGCTATTTTAATAACATTGATTTTTCTTAACTTTTTGTTGGGATTTTATAATAAAAAAATAAATATACTGCTTTTTCTCAATTTTGTTTTTATATTGATATTTATGTCAGGATATGCGGAAGGTGTGGATATTTTTGCATATCAATATAATTATGAATTATTTGCAGAAGGCAAAGAAATGATGTTTGATGATATAGGGTATGTGGTGTTGTCTCAATTATGTGTGAATTTTAATTTGACATTTTGGGGATTTAAGTTTGTGACAACATTTCTTGCTTTGCTGCTCTTGTTCAGTGGCATAAAAAGATTACAGGTCAATCCTCATTTTGTGTTGGCATGTTATATGTCTTATCAGATGATGATGGACACCATTCAATATAGAAATTTTCTGGGATGGTGTGTTTTGTTTTACTCCTTTCCATTTCTTTTTGAGAATACGAGAAAAGGCAATGTAAAATATATAATGGGGGTAATTGCCGCAACTTTATTTCATTCTGCCATGATAGTTAATTTGTTATTTATACTGAAAGGGAAAAATGCAATCGTCCGTTACATAAGATATGCCATAATTTTTGTGGGAGTTACATTGTCAGTCTTAACGCTTCTAAATAATTATCGTGTGCCTTTTATTGATATGATTATTCATGGATTCTCTATGGATTATGTGAGCGTCTATACAAATGAGAATGCTTCTGAGCCACATGGAGTATCCTATCTTTTATCCGTTTTTACTATAATAGCGGAAATAACCTTTTTTGGCTACCAATTTAGAATATATAAACCAGATGAAAAATCGAAAAGCCTTGTTAATATAGACAAGCTTTCAATTTTGTTTCTTCCTTTTTGCATAATGTCATTTCAGTTTTATCGCTGGATAAGGAATATTAAATTATTGAGTCTATGCGGAGTGGATTGGTGTTATAGAAGAAATTTGAGAAGCGTAAATCATAGAAGAATTATCATAGCATTTTGTATTGTTTTTTTAGGTTTTTGGATTTATTCGGATTTTTTTCGGTTTGTGACGCTTAAAAATATGAGAACACTTTTTGATAATAATATATACTGGAGTGCGAAATACAGGGAATTAGGACAATGGATCAAATAAAAATAAGTGTGTTGACACCATCGTATAATAGGGCAGATAAATTAAAGGTGTTGTATCAAAGCTTATGTAATCAAACGTATACAAATTTTGAATGGATTCTTATAGCAGATGGTTCGACAGATGAAACAGATGATGTAGTGAAAAGCTTTATAGAAGAGAAGAAAATTTCTATCAAATACAAATGGAAGCAGAATGGAGGAAAACCCTCCGCGCATAACGAAGGAATTTTGCTGGCAGATTCAGAGCTTACTATAATCTGCGATGATGATGATTACTTTGTAGATAAGGCATTAAGCACAGTATGTCAGTATTGGAAAAAATATAAGAATAAAAAGACAGGAGGATTGATTGCGTATAAGGGGGGGGTAATTCTAATATAACAGTTGGAAATCAGTTATTCCCGTCAGATGTGGTATATGCTCATTTAGATGATATATTTAAAAATAATAAATATTTTGATACAGTTCAAATATATAGAACAGAAATATTAAAAAACAATCTTTTTCCCATTACTCAAAATGAAAAATTTGTGCCAGAGGTATATGTGTGGAGAGAGATTGACAAGAAGTATCGTGTTATTGTTGTTCCTGAAATTTTGGAAATTGTAGAATATTTGGATGATGGAATGACAAAATCAGGTAAATATAATATAGGAAACAATCCTATTGGTTATTCTTATTATTTTAATCAAAAAGCAGAACTGACACATGGTTTGAAAAAATATGTTTACCATGGAGCGGTTCAGGCACTAATAAAATTTGCTAATCGAAAAATGGAGGATTTTCCATTTGCAATTTATAAAAATCCAATTTCTTTGCTTACAGAATTTGTATTTAAAATAATATTAAGAGGAAAAAACAATGGTTTTTAGCATTATAGTTCCCGTGTACAATATTGAAAAATATATTGGAGAGTGTATCGAAAGTGTTTTAAATCAAACATTTACAGATTTTGAGCTTATTTTAATTGATGATGGCTCAACCGATCATTCACTAGAAGTGATAAAACAATATCAGCAGACAGATAATAGGATACTTATTATTCATCAGGAAAATGCAGGACCGGGATCTGCAAGAAATGCTGGGATCAGGCAAGCAAGGGGAGAATGTATTGTATTTTTTGATGGAGATGATTTGCTTATCAGAGAAGATGCACTGGAATATTTACATCAATTTAAGGCTGGACAGGATATTTTGGTTTATCCAATAAAATACATGTCAGATTATAATAAAGTGGTTCGTGATTCCAATGTAAAGTATGAAGATGCATTAAATCAGGCATCATCGTGTGAGGAGCTTGATGAGATTATGCTGGGAGAAGGTAAACTATTGTCCTCTCCTTGTGAAATGATGTTTCAAAAGGATTTTTTAACACAAAACGAACTTTTCTTTCTAGAAGGAGTTTTCTCGGAAGATATTGAGTGGATTATACGAATTATGCTTGCAAAGCCAAGGATAAAATTTACCAATTATCAATTTTATTGTTATCGGTTTGATCGTGTGGGGAGTACCTGTAATAGAAGAGAAAATCATAAGCTTTATAAAGAACTGGTATGAAATTTTGAAGGGGGGGGGTGGAAGCCTTTTAGAGCAGTTGGTACTTCATTATGTTGCATACCATTTTTGTGTTGCCTGCTGCAATACGGTAAATATTATTGATTTGAATATCAGAAAAAAGTTATTTTTAGAATTAAAATCATTTTGTGATATTTTAAAGTATGACAAATTATTTAAGGTAAAGGTTTTTCATATTTCAACAAATATAATTGGATTAATGAACACAGCTAAATTATCAAATATGCGGTATAAAAGAAAAAGAAAGAAATTAGGGAGTAGTGATCCATGACACAGACAAAAACTCTCAGAGAAAATTTGTTTTACAATGTCTTGTATAAAGTTATCAATATTATCGTTCCTTTTATCCTTACACCATATGTATCCAGAATACTGGGTGCGGATGGAACAGGAAGATATTCCTATGCATTTACAATCGCCGGGTATTTTGTGCTAATTATTTTATTAGGGCTAAATCAATATGGCAATCGCACTATTGCTGAAATTAGGGATAATAAAAAACTACTGTCAAAAACGTTTTGGAGCATATTTATTATGCAATTTATTATCTCTGTTTTTGTTATATTATCGTATGTAATATATATGAATTATTTTAGCAATGACAGGGAAATCATCAGTGTTTTGATATTATATGTCATATCTGGCGGGTTAGATATAAATTGGTTTTTTACTGGCATAGAGGAATTTAAAAAACTATCATTAAGAAATATCGCCATAAAAATAATAACTGCAATAGCGATTTTTTTATTTGTAAAAAATAAGGATGATCTAGTAATATATGCGCTTATCTATTCCAGCTCAGCTTTATGTTCCAGTGTTATTCTTTGGCTGCATATAACAAATTACGTTGTGCCGACAATAATTTCATACAAAGATATTATCAAGCATATAAAACCTAACTTAATATTATCTGTACCGGTTATTGCATTAAGTATACAATCATTTGTTGACAAAATTATACTTGGAACTTTGGTAAATAAAACAGAATTGGGATATTATGATGCCTGTGAAAAGATAATTATGGTTCCGACTGCTGTAATTGATGCACTGGGTATTGTAATGCTTCCAAGAATGTCATATTTGGCAGCCAGACAAGAAAAGGAGAAGAGCAAAGCATACATAGAGATATGTATGATATTGGCAGTAATCATAACGTCCTCTGCCGGATTCGGAATTATGTCAGTAGCAAATGAATTTGTACCTTTATATTATGGAAAAGGGTTTGAAAAATGCAATATTCTATTGCAAATTCTTCTACCACGGTGTGTCCTTTTAGCAATAGCTAATATTATACGAACACAATATCTGATACCAAACCATAAAGAGAAGAGCTATATCAGAGCGACTTATCTTGAAATAGTGATAAATATAATATTCAGCTTAATATTGATTCCATATTTGGGTTCCGTCGGTGTAGCTATCGGGACATTGATAGCGAACGTTGCAACATGTTTTTATCAATGTCTATGTATTCGAAAAGAGATTCCTATCTTTCAGTATATTGTTCGAACAGTGCCATATCTAATAGCTGCTACAGTTATGTGGACTATAAACTATTACTTAAAGCTTCCGATTCAGAATATGGTATTATGTCTGGGCTTTAAAATAATAATTGGCATGTCAATTTATATCATCAGTATTTTGCTAATGTATAAATGGACAATGCCAGGCTTAAAGAAATTAATTCATATATTATGATACAAGACTAGAAAACACATGGAAGAACATACAACCTTGCTTTGACCAAAAAGGAATGATATTGTGAAGAAGAAAAATTCTCTCTTGCTTTTTTTTCTACCTTTATGTTAGAATGAATCTATATGTCTTTTACAACGCTGAATAGGTTTAAGGAGAGGAATTTACTGTGGGTATCAGAGATTATGAAGTGATTTTGGATTCTATGCAGATGACAGCCGTTTATGTCATTAGGGAGGATAATCACGAGATTTTGTATTATAACAAACGTGTGAAAGAGATCACTCCCAATCTGGAGACTGGTATGGTGTGCCATGAAGTATGGTCGGGCTCCTGTGCAAATTGTGCGCTTCGCTATATCGGCGATAAGAGTGAGAGCAGAGCGGTAAAATATGATGATCCATTTGGAAAAGCAGTGGATATGGTGGCAACTAGAATGTTGTGGGAGGGACAGATACCAGCTTTTTTGATTACGCTGACGCCTCATGTGGAAGTATCAAGTTATACATATTATAGAATTGCAAGAGGAAATCTGACTACTGGCGGCTATGAGGTGATAAAGCTAGATCAGAAGCTGCAGGAGAAAAAATCCATATGCACCAGCCTTACAGATTTTTTTAGTAGTTTTTTAAAGAATAGATATATTCATCCCGCAGATGAAGAACGTTTTGTGCAATTTACAATTATAGATTGTATCAAAGAGGAGCTGCGGGCAGGAAAAAGGACACTTTCCACAACATTTCGGTGTAGGGCCCAGGGAGATTATCGCTGGTATATGATGGAAATCGTGCCAGATTTTGATTATACGGACGAGAATCAGACCATTCGAGTGTACACAAAAGATGTGGATGATATTTACAGAGAAGGACTTGCATGTGGAGGGAAAAATGTGCCCAATAAGGAGATTATTGAATCTCTTGAGGAGCTCAATTTTGGAATTTATGTGATTGCGCTTTCAACTGGAAAAGTAAATCCTATGCGAACATCTGAGAATATTGAGAAGCTGTATGCATCAGGGGTGGATCAGTGGGATGAGATACTTTCCACAATGCTTGAACAGTGTATTCATCCTGACTATAAGGAAGAATTTGGAAGGAAATTTTCTCTATCTGCGTTGCGGGAGG
>CAMUFS010000193.1 GCA_947088195.1 uncultured Clostridia bacterium | reverse complement strand
TTGAGGATACCAATAATTTTGTTATGCTACTTTTTTCTATATGCAAAATACACTGATATTTAACAATTTAATATAAAAGAATCAAGTATTACGGAGAAAGCCGCTTAGAAAACTGTCTATAGTCCTTTGAGCGACCTTTTCTCAATTATAATTATATAAATTTTTTGGATAAAAGCATTTAAATATTATTGTATTATAATATATTTTTCTAGCAGACGAACAACTTCCTTCACGTCAATCGGTTTTGCAACATGTGCATTCATACCGCATGACAGACATCTCTCGCGGTCTTCCGAAAATGCATCAGCCGTCATGGCAATAATTGGCAGCTTTGCATCCTCACGATCCAGCGCACGAATCGCCTCTGTCGCCTCATAGCCAGACATAATTGGCATACGAATATCCATAAGAATCGCCTGATAAAATCCCACCTCTGATGCACAGAATTTTTCCACACAGATCTGACCATTCTCCGCACGCTCAAGCTCAAGCCCCAGAGAGGAAAGCAACTCATCTGCAATCTCCCAATTTAGATCATTGTCCTCTGCAAGAAGGATCTTCAGTCCCTCTAATTTAAATTCCTGTGATGCATGAACCACCGTTTCTTCTTCCGCAAGCCCAGTATACTGCTTCAGCCCATAAAAGAGAGTTGATTTAAACAATGGTTTAGAGATAAAGCCGTTAATTCCAGCATCTCTTGCTTCCTTCTCAATATCACTCCAATCATAAGCAGACATTAAAAGAATTGGCACATTGGAGCCCATATGCTTGCGTATCTCTTTTGCGGTCGCAATTCCATCCATATCTGGCATCTTCCAGTCAATCAAAACAGCGTGGTAATCCTCATGCTTATGATGGCGCTTTTCCACCATCTGCACTGCTGACTCCCCGTCAAAGGTCCATTCTGCATTGACGCCGATCTCTTTCAGGGAAAATGCAGTGGTCTGGCACAGCTGCTCATCATCATCCACCACAAGCATATGTAAATTGGGAAGCTTCATATCCTCCTCAGCGATATTTGCCCTTTCCAGATCCAGCGTCACATGAAATTCTGTTCCCTTGCCCTGCTCACTCTCCACCTCTATAGCGCCCTGCATAGCATCAATAATATATTTTGTAATTGCCATGCCAAGGCCGGTGCCCTCTGTCTTGTGAACACGCTTATTATCCTCACGAGCAAAGGACTCAAAAATCTTTTCTTTAAATTCCTGCGACATTCCCATACCATTATCCTTTACACGGAAATGGACACGGACATAGTTATCTCCTTTCGGGGATTCTTCTTCAGCGAGTGAAATATGTATGGTTCCTCCCTCTGAGGTAAATTTAATCGCATTGGACAGAAAATTCAAAAGCACTTGATTTAGACGCACACTGTCACAATAGACATTCTCCACCTCAATATCGTGGATAAACACATCAAACTGCTGGTTTTTTGCCTTTAACTGCGGCTGCACAATACTGACAATTCCCTCCATTGTCTCACGAAGGGAGATAATATCCATATTGAGCGTCATCTTTCCACTTTCAATCTTTGACATATCCAGCACATCATTGATAAGCCCAAGCAGATGCTTACTGGATAAGGTAATCTTCTTAAGACAATTTTTCACCTGCTGTAAATTGTCAATATTGGCCGTGGCAATCGCTGTCATACCAACAATCGCATTCATAGGTGTCCTGATGTCATGACTCATATTAGACAAAAATTCACTTTTTGCCATATTGGCGCGAACTGCCTCCTGCCTTGCTTCCTCCATATCCAAAATCTGTTGCTTTGTCAGTCGGTAATATATCACAAAAGTAATCAAAAATCCAACAATAATCGCTCCATAGCACATTAAAATAGAGCCTGTTCTCTGATCCCCAAGCTGTGTGATCAGATCATCCATCATACCATAGGGCATAACATTGATCAAATACCACTCGGAATCTGGCAGAGCATTACAATAAATATGGCGCTTCTCGTTCTCTACCTCCAAAACAACAGAATAATTTTCCTTCTTGCTCATTGCCCGACGCAATTCTTCCACATACTGCTCTGGATTTTTATCTCCCCCAGAAACCTCCTCTAACAAACGCTCAAAATAACTCTCTCGATATGCATTGCTATTTCGTATTACATAGGTGCCATCCGATCGAATAATATGTGCCCAGCTTGTGGAATTATTGTCATCCAAGACGAGCATCTCATTCACATATTCTATAGGAAGCGTCGCTACCAGCGCTGTACATTCACTTCCCTCTTTTAGTGGATAATCGGCATCGACTCCCATAAGAATCATATCTCTCCCGGAGGATGTCTGCCCAACAGCCACTTTATTCTCATGATTGTTAAGAGAACGCAAAAAAGGCTCTGGATCAGTGAGACGTATCTCCTCTCCATATACCATAATAAATTCCCCGTCTGTCGTGTACAGTGCAAGAGAATCAAAAGAGCGCACCTGACCACTAATGGTAAGCTCCTCCATCATTTCCTCATAATTCTTGACTGTTTCTGGCGGCGTGCGGTTCACAATTCCTTGAATTTGTTCCAAATTCATCTCAATCATCGTGCCAAAATGACGGGCAATCTGTTCACTCATCCCTGACATATAAATTGTTCCAATGTCATTAATTGTCGAAGATATTTTCCCATTTACCGTAGTAGTCAGCAAAATAAATATCACTCCGCACAGTGAAAGTACAGCAATACAGCTAATCAGCAGAACTCTTGTTGCTTTGCTCTTCATCTAATCCAGTCCTCCATACTTATTCCTTCTATACAATCACAGGTTTGTAATATTACTAAAACGTACCCTTTATCTTGATTATAACAAACACAATGAATTTTGTCCAGCACATGACTCTTTCCCTATGATTCATTCATTTTTGCCAGCTTTGCTGCCTGATCAGCAGCGATGCAGGCATCCAAAATTTCTTCAATATCCCCGTCCATAATTTTATCTAGCTTATACAAAGTAAGTCCAATACGGTGATCTGTGACGCGCCCCTGAGGAAAATTGTAAGTGCGAATCTTCTCTGAGCGATCCCCTGTTCCTATCTGGCTTCTGCGAAGCTCTGCCTCAGCGTCATGTGCCTTCTGTTGCTCAATATCATAAAGCTTGGCACGCAATAGCGCAAATGCTTTGTCTTTATTTTGAAGCTGTGATTTTTCTGTCTGGCTGTACACTACAATTCCAGTTGGATAATGTGTCAGACGGACAGCAGAATCTGTGGTATTGACACATTGTCCTCCATTTCCAGAAGCACGCATTACATCAATTCGAATGTCCTTCTCATCAATCACAACATCTACCGCCTCCACCTCTGGCATCACTGCCACTGTGATGGTTGAGGTGTGAATACGTCCACCAGACTCCGTCTCTGGCACACGCTGCACACGATGCACTCCACTTTCATACTTTAGCTTAGAATAAGCCCCCTGTCCAGAGATCATAAAGCTGACCTCCTTCATGCCGCCAATCCCAATCTCGTCCACACTCACCAATTCCACCTTCCAGCGCTGACGCTCCGCATAATGAACATATAAGCGATAGATCTCTGCAGCAAACAAGGCCGCCTCATCTCCACCTGCACCTGCGCGAATTTCCACCACAACATCCTTATCATCATTAGGGTCCTTGGGAAGCAGTAAAATCTTAAGCTTCTTTTCCAGATCCTCCACATCCTGCTTCGCTCCAGAAAGCTCCTCCTTCAAAAGCTCCTTCATCTCTGGATCACTTTCTTCCTCCAGCATGGAAAGACTATCCTCAATCGTCTCCTTCGCCTTTTTATAAGCTGAATACGCCTCCACAATCGGCGCAAGCTCACTCTGTTCCTTCATCAATTTCCGAAAACGATTCTGATCCCCTGTCACTTCCGGCGATGCAAGCTCCTGCATCAGCTCCGAATAACGGAGCAGCAAATCTTCCAATTTATCAAACATTATCTATTCCTCCCTCTTCTTTCCCAAACATACACGGTCAAGTCCGGCCAGATCCTGATATATCTCAATTTCATCATAACCATTCTCTCTCAAAATAGAAGCCACTGCTTTCCCTTGATCGCACCCAATCTCATATAGCAAATATCCGCCTGCCTCCAGATAATCAGCCGCCTGCTCTGTGATCTTGCGATAAAAATACAGACCATCCTCCTTGCCGTCAAGCGCAATGCGCGGCTCATAATCCCTGACCTCCGGCTCCAAAGCTTCTATCACAGATGTCGGGATATAGGGTGGATTTGACACAATTAAATCAAATCTTCCCTCCACCGCCTCAAACAAATCTCCTCTCAGAAAAGAAACCTCTACACCATTTCTAACCGCATTTTTCCTGGCAATTCTCAGTGCTTTTTCCGAAATATCTGTCCCCACTGCCCGAACCCTCTGCCTGCCACCTAAACTACCATGATAATGTGCCAAACTAATAATCACACAGCCAGAGCCTGTGCACAGATCCAGCACACTCACCTGAGCTCTCTCCTTCATCCGCCTCAGCGTCTGTTCCACAAGAATCTCTGTGTCCTGTCTTGGTATCAACACATTAGCATCCACCTCAAATACCAATCCCATAAATGCCTGCCAACCTGTAAGCTGCTGAAGAGGAACCCTTTCTGCTCTTTTTAAGATCCATTCCTTATATCGGCGAGCCTCCTTATCAGAGACATCCATCTCCCTATCTGATAAATACTTCGCCTTGTCAACTCCCGTCACAAAAGAGAGGAGCAGCCACGCATCCAGCTCATATTCTGCAATGCTGGCTGCCTCCAGCTCTCCCTTGCCCCACGAAAGCAATCCACTCAATGTCTCCATGGCACGTCCTAATTAATTCTCCTCATCCGCTTCTATAAATTCAAACCCTTCCTCTGCCCGAAGCTGAGCAAGCTCCTCCTGCGTGATCCTTCCTTCATCCGCCAAATATTGTTTCCAGTCAAATACTGCCTCCACTGCACATATAGCCACCTCGATCATACTATCATCTGGCTCCCTTGTGGTTAGCTTCTGAAGCAACATCCCCGGCATACTTAACAAATTCACCAACGCGGAATCGCTGCTTCCCGCAAGACGGATAAATTCATATGATACACCAGCTATCACAGGCACCAGCAAAAGCCGGATCACAACCCTCCACACAGGATTTGGGGTATGAATAAAGAAAAAGAAAATAATACTGACAATCATAACAATCAAAAGAAAGCTTGTTCCACAGCGCTTATGCAGCCTAGAACTAATTCTCACATTCTCCACCGTAAGGGGAAGTCCTGACTCCACGCAATTAATACATTTATGCTCTGCACCATGGTACATAAATACCCGCCGAATATCCTTCATTAAGGTTATCAAGAAAATATAGCCAATAAAAATCGCCAAGCGCAGCGTCCCCTCTATCAAGGCCATCAAAACAGAAGAGATCACAAACGGCCGTAAAAGCTCCGAGATATAATACGGAAGTATCATAAAAATAGCCACCGCAAATACTATAGAAAACATCACAGTAAGCCCCATCACAATACTTTCTGCCTTATCCTTAAATATTCGATCCAGAAATTTCTCTGTCTTACTTGGCTTTGCTTGCTCCTCTTCCTCATAAAATCCCGCTGAGAAGGTAAGTGTCTGCATCCCCAACACCAACGATTCTACAAAATTCAGCACGCCGCGGACAATCGGCATTTTCTTCAACATCGGATTTTTCATCACGCTGCCGCTCTCTCGCACCTCCACCTCAATCTCCTGATCCGGCTTGCGCACCGCCACAGCATATCTATCCTTATTTTTCATCATAATTCCTTCAATGACGGCCTGCCCGCCAATTCCAGATGATTTCATACTGTTCCTTTCTTATATTTTTCTATATTGTAAAAGAAGGTTGAGATTAAATAACCTCAACCTTAGCTTCTCTTCCTATTAGTTGTTAGATGCAAAACCATATTTCTTAATAAACTTGTCTACACGTCCGCGAGCAGCACTGGACTTTTGCTGACCTGTGTAGAAGGAATGACACTTAGAACAGATTTCCACATGAATATCTTCTTTTGTAGAACCTGTCACAAATTCATTTCCACAGTTGCAAACAACCTTTGCCTGATAGTATTTTGGATGGATTCCCTCTCTCATTCTTTTCACCTCTTTAATCTGCATACTAAACGCCCTGAAATATAATCTTAGGCGTGTTTCGTTCTTATAAACAGCC
>CAMUFS010000192.1 GCA_947088195.1 uncultured Clostridia bacterium | reverse complement strand
CAGGATGCCGGATAACGTCCGGTGGAGGCGACTCCAAGGCCAGTGCAACAGAAATGAACCGCCGCTTTTTATAAAAAGCTGGTAAGGGTGGAAAGGCAGTGTAAGGGACTACCGCCCTGCTGGTGACAGCAGGGGCATATGTAAACCCCATCCGAAGCAAGACCGAACAGAAGGCGATACGGCTGCCCGCCGTGTCTTCGGGTAGGTCGCTTGAGTCTGCTGGCAACGGCAGACCTAGATAGATGATCATCAGGAAAACAGAACCCGGCTTACGTTCCTGCTCATGTAATAGTTATAGATTGTGTGAGATATAACATAATGAAAATAATAAAAAGGACAATACAAATTCTTAGTATTAATCTAAAAGAAATATTCTTATTTGAAATTCTTTACCGCGTGACGACAGGCATTGCGTTTTTGTCATTGTTTACAAGAGGGATGGCTCTTGCTATTCAGTATTCCGGTTATAGCTACCTAACTACAAAAAATATAGGGATATTTTTGTTAAAGCCTGTCACCATGCTTGCGATGCTGGTGATTTTGGGTGTAGGACTTTTGTTTCTTCTTATTGAGACATCGGCGCTGCTTGCAGCATTTCAGGCGGGAGAGCGCTGTGAGAGACTTACGGCAAATCGGATCTTAGTCCGAGGCATAATCAGGTGCCGTTATTATCTAAAGGTCAAGAATTTTTATAGCATTGGGTTTAATATATTGTTGCAGCTTGTATTTCAGTATGTTTTGTTGATAAAAAGTATTACACATATTAAGCTGTTAAATGATATTGTGGAAGGAATTGGAAAAAGCACAAGATGGAGCGGTTTTATTGTATTTCTCGCTGTTGTCGTAGTTTTTGTATTCCTTCCGGGATTATTTACCATACATTTTGGTTTACTGAATCAGAGAGAGGGAAAGGAAGCCTTGAGAGAGAGCTTTCGTCTTGTGTCGCGCCATACCATTCATGCAGTGCTTCATTTATTATGTCTGAATGTGATTTTGTATGGAATATTCCGATTCGTTTTATTAATTCTTGCTTTTTTATCTGCGGTGATCATCTATTTTTTTGTCAGCAAGACCATTGCGCTTGCTCTTTATCTAACGGCGTATAATTGGTTGGAGATAGCAGCCTTGGGAATGGCAAGTATTGTAAATGGTGTGTGTAATATGGCGCTTCTTACAGGGCTTTATTATACGTATCGGGATGAGGCAGGGCTTGCTCCAGAACTTTTGGTGTCCGAGGAGGAGCAAAGGGGAAGGCGAGGGAAACGAACCAGAAAAATTTTAATTGTGTTGGCGGGTTTATTATTCTTTGCATTTCTCTATGATGTGGTGGAAAATGGTATACAGCTTGCGAAAAATGTGTTGTTGGAAACAGAGATAACAGCACATCGAGGAAGCTCTATGGAAGCACCAGAAAATACGCTATTTGCCGTTCAACTTGCGATAGAACAGATGGCAGATTATGTGGAGATTGATGTACAGCTGAGCAAGGATGGAGAGATTATCCTATTGCATGATAAAACCTTTAAAAGAACCTGCAATGATGGAAGAAGTCCTTGGAATATGACTCTTGCTGAGATAAAGGAGCTCAATGTCGCAGCGTATATGCCGGAGCATGAAAAAGCTTCTGTCCCAACGCTCCAAGAGATATTGGAGTGCTGCAAGGATAAGGTAAATTTAAATATAGAATTAAAAAATAATGGACATGATGAGGAATTGCCAAAAAAGGTGGCAGAGCTGGTAAAAGAATACAATATGGAAAATCAATGTGTCTATACCTCAACAAGTATTCCTTTTTTAGAGCAGATGAAAGAGATTGATGAAAAAAGTAAGATTGGCTATATTCTATCTACTGCCTATGGGGATTTTTCTCAGAATGAAAGGGTTGACTTTTTTAGTATCAGTGCATCTTTATTAAATGAGAAAAATATTACTCAGATTCATGAAACTGGGCGTGAGATTCATGCATGGACGGTGAATACCAAAACAGATATAGAAAGAATGAAATACTTACATGTAGATAATATTATCACAGATTATCCAGTATTGGTGAGAGAGATATTGTATAGAGAGAAGGATACGGAGAATTTTTTCGAGTTTCTTATGACCGTTTTAAATTAGAGAGGTTTGTCATTGTCTTTTGTCACTCTATTCCCGCTGAGCGAAAATGTAACAGACGCTAAGCGGGAATGGAGGATTATACTATCTATTCATTTTTATCTAAAAATTTTCTAATAACGGCAACAATGCCATCCTCATTATTTGAGCTTGTGACAAAATCGGCAGATTTTTTGACAATTTCTTGTGCATTTGCCATTGCAACACCAAGACCAGCAAATTCTATCATAGTAATATCATTAAAACCATCCCCACAGCAAATCATCTGCTCTTGTGTTAAGCCCAGAGCGCCCAACAGACGTTGAAGGGAGGCAGCTTTGTCTATATTCTGTGGCATAATTTCCAGAAAATAAGGCTCAGAGCGGTAGATACTTAGCAGACCATGAAAGTGATTTTTCAATCGTTTTTCTACAGGGATCAGGGTTTCTGGATCACCAGTCATCAGGCATTTATTGACTGGAAAAGTGACATAGCTTGGAAAATCAGGCACCTGACGGATCGCGATCTGATTAATGCGCGCTTCATATTCCATATAGTGGTCAATAGGTGTGGCGGCGATCGCATCATTTCCCTCATAGCTGATAAGCCCAATATGAGAATCGCACGCCTCTTGATAGAGAGTAGGGATCACGCTGGAAGGAAGTGTTTTATCATAGATAACAGCATTGGTTTTCATATTTAAGATCTTGGCACCATTGAAGGATAGAATATAATTTCCAAATTCATGCAGCCGAAGTGATCTTGCATAGGGAAGGATTCCTGCCGTAGGACGACCAGAGGCGAGCACCACATAGATACCATCCTGCTGCAGCTTAAGCAGAGCATCCTTTGTGGCAGGGGAAATGGTTTTGTCCGAGGTTGTTAAGGTGCCGTCTATATCTAGTACTAGCATTTGATATTTCATAAAATTTTTAGGCTGCGGAAACCCACTTCGCTTGCGGGGTGGGAGGAACAGCCAACTCCTTCTTAATATTATATTTTGTTGCTAACAATAAACTCTTATGCTATACTTAAAATCAAGAGAAAACCGTTGGGCATTTTGCGAAAGGCACTCTTTGTTCTTTGAAAAGTACATAGAGTTATCGTATAAAAACCGAATACGGTGTAAAATGTACTATGGTATCACCTCTGTACGGCATGGGAATGTTAGTACCTGATACAGAGAAAAACTACGCTTAGTAGTTCCAGCGGAGTAGATCTTTGCTGGAAAAGGTGCGGTCAATCCCCCTATGATGTAACGCCACTTTAGATAGTAATATCTATAAAATGAAAGGTCGGAGGAGCAATCCGTTACTACGACTGAGTAGTTACAAGCCCAGTCCCTTTAGGGGATGGGGAGTTGACAGAAAATACTCCTTAATCGTATTTTTCTTCACAGTATCTGCAGCGGTATACTGCTTTTTCTTCATTGGTAAGAACAAAAACCTGTTCCAGTTCCTGCTCGATGGAAGTAATACAGCGGGGATTTTTGCATTTTATTACATTGACAATTTTTTTGGGAAGAGCGAGATCTTTCTTTCTGACAATCTCACCATCCTTAATAATATTTACTGTGATATTGTGATCGATAAAACCGAGAATATCAAGATCGATGCTGTCAATGGAAGTCTCGATTTTTATAATATCTTTTTTACCCATCTTGTTACTGCGTGCATTTTTGATAATGGCAACACAGTTGTCAATTTTATCAAGCTTTAAATCACGATAGATATCCATCGCTTTTCCCGCTTTGATATGGTCAAGAACTACACCTTCATTTAATTTTCCGACATTTAACATAATCTGTTCGCCTCCTCTAATAATTTTAGAATCAATGCCATGCGGATGTAGACACCAAATTGTACTTGTTCAAAATATTTGGCGCGAGGGTCCTTGTCCACCTCCACAGAGATCTCGTTGACGCGTGGGAGAGGATGAAGTACCAGCATATCTGGTCTGGCAAGCTCCATCTTCTTGGCATCAAGAATATAGCAGTCTTTCATGCGGATATATTCCTCTTCATTAAAGAAGCGCTCTCTCTGTACACGGGTCATATACAGAATATCAAGCTCCGGCATAACATCCTCAAGGTGGATTACTTCTTTAAATTCAGCGTGGTTGTCAGAGAGAACCTCCTGACGGATATAGTCTGGTATGCGAAGCTCATTTGGAGAAATAAGAACAAAACGAACATTTTCATAGCGCACTAATGCATTGATCAGGGAATGGACGGTCCGCCCAAATTTTAGATCACCGCAAAGACCTATGGTGATGTGATTAAGACGCCCCTTTAAGGTGCGGATGGTCATCAGATCCGTGAGAGTCTGTGTTGGATGCTGATGGCCTCCATCTCCGGCATTGATAACGGGAATGGAAGAATGAAGAGAAGCGACCAGCGGCGCACCCTCTTTTGGATGGCGCATGGCACAGATATCTGCATAACAGGAAACCATGCGTATGGTATCAGCTACACTCTCACCTTTGGAAGCGGAGCTTGATGCAGCAGAAGAAAAGCCAAGGACGCTGCCGCCAAGATTGAGCATAGCAGCCTCAAAACTCAAACGTGTTCGGGTGCTTGGTTCATAGAAGAGAGTGGCAATCTTTTTACCTTTGCAGCGCTCAGAGTACTGTTCAGGATGCTTGCTGATATCAAGTGCCACATCCATCAGCTCATCAAGCTCTTCTACAGAGAAATCCAATGGGTTTAATAAATGTCTCATAGTTTTGCCTCCATAAAATTATTTTTATCTGTATGTTTTATCACACAGTTGGATTTAAAAATTAATATTTACCAGTCGAACCAAAGCCTCCCACACCGCGAGCGGTGTCAGGCAGTTCTTCTATTTCCTCAAATTGTGCCATATAATATGGGGTGAAGATAATCTGTGCGATGCGCTGTGCAGGCTCGATTGTCTGGCTTTGTGATGAATGATTGTGAATGGGAATCATAAGCTCACCCCTATAGTCAGAGTCAATCACACTTACCTTATTGGCAGGGGCTAGTCCACCCTTTACGGCAAGGCTGCTTCTTGCATAGATAAGACCAACAAAGCCTTCTGGTATCTCCATGGCAAGCCCGGTATGAATAAGGACCGTTTCTCCTGGTGCCAATGTGACAGCTTCAGAAATGCAGGTGTATAGATCAGCGCCAGCAGAAAATTCTGTGCCATAGGTTGGAATAATAGCGTTTGTGTTTAATTTTTTAATATGAATGGGTCCCTTTAACATAATAATCTCCATTTCTATAGTATTTTGTGCGCAGATATTGTTTGTATGCTATCGTGTCTTAAAATTGATGAGTCCTGCGCATAAAGAAAGAGACATCTGTGAAAACACGGCTGTCTCCGTAAAATGTGCATTGCAAGTATTTAATCTGGTGGGGTCCAAAAAACAAGAGAACCTGCTTGTAAAGATTCTTGCACCAGAATGGATCGCTGATTAGCAGAGCCGCGAAAAAGCAGATTTGGCTGCTTCAGCTCTTCTATATATTCTCCATCGATCAAAATGTCGATATAGGAGAGAAATTCTTTTGTCTCCTCCCATTTGCTGCACATGTTATCAATAATATCACGATCATAGAGATATCCGGTATAGCACCAGATATTTTTCTGAGGATAAGTTTTTTTCACTTTTCTGAGAAGGGGAAGAAGACCTTGTTGATTGCTGTATTCAAATGGTTCTCCGCCAAGTATACTAAGACCAGCAATATAAGAAGGCTTGAGTGCATCAAGAATCTCATCTATTGTTGTGGCAGTAAACTCTTTGCCATAGTGAAAATCCCATGTCTCCTGATTAAAGCAATTTTTGCAGTGATGTGTACAGCCACTTACAAACAAAGAGACACGGATACCAGTTCCATTTGCGATATCATGTTTTTTTAACGCAGCATAGTACATGGGCAGTCCTCATTTTCTGAATAATAACATGGAAAATTGCATTTCTATGATTATATCATATCAGAGAAAAAACGCAAGAGAAAATATGATGTTTTACTTTTTATACTTTGTACAAAACATCCTTATAGGCTATTTGTGATTGTGGGGTGGTGAATCATATTCTAGAAGGGGCCGCCCAGAGAATT
>CAMUFS010000191.1 GCA_947088195.1 uncultured Clostridia bacterium | reverse complement strand
CACACAGCTTCAGGATACCTTTGGTGTAATTATGTTATCTCTTGTCAATGGAGAGCCAAAGGTTTTGAATCTTTTGGATATGCTTACGTATTACCTAAAGCATCAAGAGGATGTCGTCACAAGAAGAACGCGCTATGAGCTTAATAAGGCAGAAGAACGTGCTCATATCCTGGAAGGGTTGTTGATCGCTCTCGATCATATTGATGAGGTAATACAGATTGTCCGCAGTTCAAAGTCTGTCAATGAGGCAAAAAGCCGTTTGATCGAGAGATTTGGCTTGTCAGATGCGCAGGCACAGGCGATTGTTGATATGCGTATTCGCGCTCTCACTGGTTTGGAGAGAGAGAAGCTCTTGCAGGAATATAAAGAGCTTCAAGAGAGGATTGCAGAATTGAAGGCGATACTTTCCGATGAGAAAAAGCTTCTTAGTGTGATTCGTGAAGAAATTATGCTGATCAGTGACAAATACGGAGATGACAGAAGAACCTCCATCGGTTACGATGAATTTGATATTTCCATGGAGGACATGATTCCAAATGAAGATACTGTTATCACCATGACAAATCTTGGATATATCAAGAGAATGACAATAGATAACTTCAAGAGCCAAAATCGCGGTGGCAAGGGAATTAAAGGTATGCAGACTATCGAGGAAGATTATATTGAAGATCTTCTTATGACAAAGACGCATAATTATCTAATGTTCTTTACCAATCGAGGTAAGGCATACCGGATGAAGGCATATGAGATCCCAGATGCCGGACGAACTGCGCGCGGCACAGCGATTATAAATCTACTTCAGCTGACAGCAGGAGAAAAGATCACAGCAATTATCTCGATCAAAGAATACAAAAAAGATAATTATCTCTTTATGGCGACTAAAAAAGGTCTAGTGAAAAAGACCTCTGTCGCAGAATTTGCAAATATACGAAAGACCGGACTTCAAACGATCAATCTAAAGGATGATGATGAGCTGATCGAAGTTAAATTTACAGACAATCATATGGATATTCTTCTTGTGACAAAGCTTGGAAAATGTATTCGTTTTAAAGAAAGTGATGTCAGATCGACAGGAAGAAGCTCCATGGGTGTAATCGGCATGAATCTGGATGATGGAGACGAGGTAATTGGGATGCAGCTTCATGCACAAGGAGAGGCCCTTTTGATCGTATCAGAAAATGGATTAGGAAAACGCACAAAAATGGAAGAGTTTGCCGTGCAGCAGCGCGGCGGAAAAGGTGTAAAATGTTATAAGATCAACGAACGCTCAGGAAATGTAGTAGGTGCAAAGGCAATAAATCCCGATCAGGAGATTATGATAATCACAACAGGAGGAATTATCATTCGTATACCAGTGGAAGGAATCTCCGTATTAGGTCGCATTACATCTGGTGTAAAATTGATCAATATGGAAGAAGATATTTCCGTGGCAAGTATAGCAAAAGTTAGAGAAAGCAAAGAAAAAACAGAAGAAGAACCAAAAATATAAGCGATGACAAAAAATATTCCGCCCAGTTCTGTAAAGGTATAGCTGGGCGGAACTTTTTTTCACATGATTCAATAAATCTCTATTTTTAGAAGCATTGTAGACATCTACTCTAAATTCAATTTTCTCGTAAGAATAAGATTTGTAGCGAAATAGAACACAACCGTAAGAGCAGTATTTAATACAAGTGATATAAACCCAAAGGTATTTAAATAATGGAAAATATTCTCCATAATCTCTATCTCATTATCAATATAGAAAGGCTTTAAATCTATTGTATTTGTAAAGATAAAGATGAAACCTATGATATTCTGGATCACGAAATTAATTGCGAAATAAGCTCCTATTGAAGTTAAAATGCGATGCTTTCCTGCTAATTGTCCAATGGATATTGCAAAATAGGATTGTAAAATACTATAAAAAATTCCAATAATAAGAGAAGTCAAATAAATTAAAATAAATAAATTGAGCTGTGTTCCATAATAAGTGGACAATCCTTTAATAAATTTCGTACATGCATGGAAAAATTCACCCAACCCATGTCCACATACCAATATAAGAATGGAGATTATAAATGTAATGGCGCTAAGCAATGTCCATACAAAGGATATAACAGTTTTTACAATAATATGCTCACTAACTGTGACCGGAAGTGTAAACATAAGATAACCTTCGTCACACATTAAATTTTTATAAAAGCGATATACAATCAGCACTCCTGTAATAATAAAAATAGCGGCACACATGATAACATAAAAGAACATAAATATATTTTGAAAATGGGAAAAAAACTTATTGCTTGGAATGGAGAGCTCAAGAAACAGCTTGTTAAATAATGTGAAAATAATAAAAACAATATACATTAATATAAAATGCCTTCCTGTCGCCTTAAATTCATGTTTAAATAATTTTCCTAACATCTGAATACCTCCCTAAATAATGCATCCACAGATTTACCCTCTTGAGAGCGAATATCATCTACAGAAGCAGTTTTCACAATCGTCCCATTCTGGATAAATATAATGTCATCTAATATCTGTTCAATATCTGAGATCAGATGAGTAGAGATAATAATGGTTCCATCTGGGTTGTAATTGCTGATAATTGTATTTAATATATAGTCTCTTGCCGCAGGATCAACGCCTCCTATCGGTTCATCCAACAGATAGAGATCTGCTTGACGGCTCATAACTAAAATAAGCTGAACTTTTTCTTTCGTGCCCTTTGACATTGTCTTTAGGCGATCGTTTGCATTGATATTGAGGCGTTTTAGCATTTCATATGCTTTGTTTTTGTCAAAGTTTTCGTAAAAATCTGCGAAAAAGCTGATAATGTCACAGACCTTCATCCATCCGTTTAAGTAGGTTCTTTCTGGTAGGTAGGAGACAATTTTTTTCGTTTCTGGTCCTACGGGCATATTATTGATAAGAAGTTCGCCATTTGTGGGAGTGAGAAGTCCATTAGAAAGCTTGATCAAGGTACTCTTTCCACTTCCATTTGGTCCAAGAAGTCCGACAATCCGTCCTCTTTCAACAGAAAGATCAATGCCCGACAGGGCTTCTTTATAACCATATTTTTTTGTTAGATTTCTACATTCTAAAATAGGATTCATATTGTCAGCTCCTTTGCTTCTTTTTCAATTATTTGGATTGTTTCCTGAATGGAAAATCCAATTTTTTTCATTGCTTTAAAAAATTCTGTGATTTGTTCTTTGGCTATGCTTTGCTTTAGATCCTCGATCATTTGAATATCCTCCGTAATAAAACGTCCGCTGGTTCTCTGGGTATATACCATTCCAAGGCGCTCCAGCTCTGCGAGTGCTTTTTGCATTGTGTTTGGATTAACAGCAGCTTCTTCCGCCAGATCTCTGACAGATGGAAGTTTATCTCCCGGTAGATATTTTCCTGAGATAATGCATAGTTTAATGTGATCTTGTAGCTGTGTATAGATAGGTCTGTCAGTTTTTAACTCCCAAGCCATAGATATCTCCTTTCTTTTAATTGTATTATTAATATAATACAATAATACAAAAAGATAAATGAAAAGTCAAGGTATTTTTATAAAATAATGACAATTTTTTTTTAATATGATAAAATATTATTGCGTTTTATCTATTGACAATAAAATGTATATTAAAATAGTATGATTTGAGCTATTTCAAAAAAGGTAGGGAGAGGTATGAAGAATATAAGAATTATAGATGTCTATACAGTGACAGAAAATATAAAGGAAATGTGTATAGAGGCAAATCATTTTCTTTCGGAGGATATGGAAGAAGTTTTTGAGGCAGCGGTTCTAAAAGAAGAATCTTCTCTGGGAAGACAGATTTTAAATCAGCTAGAAGAGAATCTAAAAATTGCAGGAGAAGAGATGATCCCGATTTGTCAGGATACTGGTATGGCAGTGATCTTTGCGAAAATAGGTCAAAATGTTCATTTTGATGGCGGTAATCTGACAGAGGCGATCAATGAGGGAGTGCGTCAGGGATATGTACAAGGATATTTGAGAAAGTCCGTAGTTGCCGATCCGATTTTTAGAGAAAATACAAAAGATAATACGCCAGCAGTTATTCATTATGATATTGTAGATGGCGATCGTGTGGAGCTGACGGTTGCGCCAAAGGGCTTTGGAAGTGAAAATATGAGCCGAGTTTTCATGCTTAAGCCTGCGGACGGGATTGAGGGAGTGAAGGAAGCAGTGCTTACTGCGGTGAGAGAGGCAGGTCCTAATGCCTGTCCTCCTATGGTGGTTGGTGTAGGAATCGGGGGAACCTTTGAAAAATGTGCATTTTTGGCGAAAAAAGCGTTGGTAAGAAATCTGAATGAAAAACCTAATAAATCCTATCTTCGAGATCTGGAAAAGGATTTGTTAGCATCTATCAATGCACTTGGGATAGGTCCCGGTGGCCTTGGGGGAACGCAGACAGCTCTCGCTGTCAACGTAGAGACTTATCCTACACATATAGCTGGTCTTCCGGTGGCAGTAAATATATGTTGTCATGTAAATAGACATATAACCAGAATAATATGATAAAGAAGAGGGAAAATATGGAAAAATATATAAAAGCACCATTAAGAGAGGAAGATATAAAAAATCTAAAAGCTGGAGATTATGTGTATATTACAGGAACGATCTATACGGCAAGGGACGCTGCGCATAAGAGGATGGCAGATTCTTTGCGCGCTTCTGAAAAGCTTCCTCTTGAGATGGATCATAATATAATATATTATATGGGACCATCTCCAGCAAGGGAAGGAAGAGTGATCGGTTCGGCAGGCCCCACAACTAGCAGTAGAATGGATAAATATACACCAGATCTTCTTGATCTTGGTTTAAAAGGAATGATAGGAAAAGGAAAACGTTCCAGAGAAGTGATCGATGCAATGATAAGAAACAAAGCTGTATACTTTGCAGCGGTGGGAGGAGCAGGAGCACTTTTGTCAAAAAGGATTCAGTCCTCGGAGGTGATCGCTTATGAAGATCTTGGTACAGAAGCGATTCGGCGCCTTGAAGTTAAGAATTTTCCTGTAATTGTTGTGATCGATAGTGAGGGAAATAATCTATATGGTATGGCGACAGAACAATATAAGAGCCACCGAGAGGAGAAAAGTTGAAAAGAATACTATTGATGGTGGCACGTTTATTTTATATTGCGCCAATATGGTTTTATTATGTATGCAAATATGGAAAATCGGATCAATATACAGAAGAACAGCGTTATGAGCTTTTGCATGGTATGATGAGGCGAATCAATCGAGCAGGGAGAGTGATTATTGATGCCCATGGAATGGAGAATCTTCCAAAAGAGGGAGGATATATTATGTTTCCCAACCATCAGGGGTTATTTGACACATTGGCATTGTTTGAATCACATGAAAAACCATTTTCTGCTGTAGTGAAAAAAGAGATGGAACATGTGTTTCTAGTAAAACAGATTATAAGACTGATTAAAGCACAGCTTATGGATCGGGAGGATGTCCGTCAATCGCTGCAGGTGATCAAACAAGTGGCGGAGGAAGTCAAAGAAGGAAGAAGGTATGTTATCTTTGCTGAGGGAACTCGTTCTCCCAATGGAAATGAAATGCAAGACTTTAAAGCAGGCACTTTTAAAAGTGCAATTATGGCGAGGTGCCCGATTGTACCAGTGGCTTTGATCGATGCATTTAAAGCATTTGATACAAATTCGATTCAAAGAATAACGGTGAAATTATTCTATATGAAACCCCTTGTGTATGAGGAATACAAAGATATGAAATCAACAGAGATCGCTGCTGAAGTAAAGAGACGCATTGAAGTGAAAATTAGAGAAAATTTGAAATAAAAAAATTTATAAAAACACGTTGACAAATTAAAAACAGTCTAGTATAATTATTTTTGCGTCATAGTTGATGCAGCAATATCATATAGTAGATAAGTTATTCAGATTGAGGAGAAATACTCAAGAGGCTGAAGAGGCGCCCCTGCTAAGGGTGTAGGTCGTTTGCGCGGCGCGAGGGTTCAAATCCCTCTTTCTCCGTTCTCATTAATTTATATAATATATGATATTTTACAACATTTAAAGTTTTTTAAAAAAAGTAGTTGACAAATAACTTTGAGTGTGGTATTATAAACAAGCTGTCGCTGATAAGTGCAGCAGATAAGAAATATCCTAGAACCTTGATAACTGAACAGCATAGAAACAAACCAACCTTGAAAATTCAAAGA
>CAMUFS010000190.1 GCA_947088195.1 uncultured Clostridia bacterium | reverse complement strand
GAACTAAGCGGGAGCGGGGTGACAGAGGACCATAGCCAATTCTCTGGGCGGACCCTTCTAGAATATGATTCACCACCCCACAATCACAAATAGCCTATAAAGATATTTTGTATAAAGTATACCTTCATATCACAGAATACAAAATAATACGTAGATAGAAAGTGTTTTTATCCCAAGTGGTTTCCATATTACCCAGATTGTTTCCAAGCAGTTCTTTCATTACAGATAGTCCATAACCATGTCGTGAAGTATTTGCTTTTCGGGTGAGCAGGTTTCCTTTTTCGTCGGATAGAATGGTTCCATCATAGGGATTGCTGATCTCAATAAATAGATTTTTCTTTTCAATTTGCATAGAGATTGAGATACAGCGCTTTTCTTCTGATACATGCATCGTTGCCTCAACCGCATTGTCAAGTGCATTGCCTAATAGGCCACAAAGGCGGATGTCGCTTGCATCAAGCTGGGTTGGTATATTAAGATTTAGTTGATATTGAATATGAGCATCTTCTGTTGAAGAAATACGATGGTTGATCACGGAGTCAACTACCATATTTCCAGTATGTGCTTGAAGTCTTGCTGGTGCTGTTTGGTACATCTGCGGCAGACAGTGGAGAATACCGTTGAGATCTCCTTTTCTGGCTAGGGTTTCAAGCAGAATATAATTATTCTTCAGTTCATGTCTCATGCGCCGAAATTCCTGTTGACCACGCGAGATCTCCTGATATTGTTTTGCATAGTATTCGAGCTGATGGTTATATAGAGCCTCCTTGATCGCTGCATCTGTTTTCTCTTGCATTTTGTCAAATATATTAAAGACTATTGCACTACATAGAAGAACAAGTCCGATAATGGTGGCGGACAGAATACGCAGTGCGAGGGCGCCTGTCAGTACATAGTAGAACAGCGTGTTGAGTGCTATCCAGAGGGCGGCCCATGCTGTCAGAAAGAGAGGACGCTTTTTGATCTGGTGTGGTAGCAGCAGGGAAGAGTAGCCATAGCCCAAGAATAGATGGAAAAAATTGATAATCAGAAGGAGGAGAATTTCTTGTATATTCATGTCTAGTCTAGTCATCCTTTCTGAAATAATGCCAAAATTCATTCCTAAGCTTGGGCCGATTTTTTTCGCTGATATTTAGAATGGTTCCATCTGTGAGAGCAAGCCGTTCATATTGGAAGGATTCTACATTATCAATATTTACTAGGTAAGCCTTGTGTATGCGTGCAAAATGAAAGTCCTTCAGGCTTTCTTCTACATGGTTGAGTTTATCATAAAATTCATAGGTTGTTTTCAACGTGTGAATGATAACTTTTCTTCCAGCGCTTTCAAAATATAAGATGTCTTTGCAGAGTACTTTAGAGAGATTTTTGCCATTGCGAAAGTAGAAGTAATTGTTCTGCATAGCTAGAATCCGCTTTTGGGCTTGAAGAAATACAGATAGGAAATCCTTGTAAGCAACAGGCTTTTTGAGGAAACGAAAGGGTTCTGCCTCAAAGAGCTGGCGCAGGTATTCTTCATGGCTTGAGATGTAGACAATCAGGACATGATAGTCCTGCTCGCGTATGGCTCTGGCCGTCTCAATTCCATCCATTCCATTCATCTCAATATCAAGAAAAATAAGATCAAAACAGTTTCCATTTTTATAGTCTTGTACTAAAGTGCCGCCAGACAAAAAAACAGTGCTCTCTAAAGAGAGATGGTATTCCTCTGCAATTTGATCGAGATAGGTTTGTACCGTTCCAGTAAATGCTGGATTGTCGTCGCATATCGCTATTTTTATCATAGTATGGACTCCTTTAAAAAATAGGCAAGTGTTAGAATAAGTATACGTAAAAAAAACGGGATTATCAAGTACAGAAATGAATCTTATCTTGTTTTATTGGCGTTTTGGTGTTATGATGGAGTATAGATACTCTGAACAGCTACCGTACTGTAGCGGAATCGAGGGCGATATGAATAAGAAAATTAAGCTTAGGGGTCAGCTTAAGACCTATATGTTGTGGCCGATCTGGCTGACAGTGCTTTTGGTAGCAGCTACGCTGCTGATGATAAATATAAATTTGCAATGCTGTATTATAATGGGCTGTATCACATTTGTATATTTTGTTATTTCTGTCGTTATGTATCTAAAGAATAAGCCGGGGATAACGAATGAGTTGGTATCTTTTGCGACGGAGTACGCGCAGGTGCAGAAACAGTTTTTGTATAATTTGGAGATTCCTTATGGGCTTTTGGATGAACAGGGAAGGCTTTTGTGGGCGAACGAGAAGCTGATGGAGGTTCTTCTCCGCACAAAATATAAGAAAAAGATGATTACGACATTTTTCCCGGAAGTGAAAAAATCTTTTTTTCAGTCTGGTGAGGAGGAATTGTCTGTCGAGGCGGTCTATGATGAGAGAAATTATAGGCTGATGCTGCGCAAGATTGCCATGAGCGATGTGGTGGAGGACAGTGAGCTTGTGGAGTACCCGGAGGAGGGTATCTGCTTGATTGCGTTTTATATGGTGGATGAGACAACGATCAAGCATTATTTGAAGGAGAATGAGGATCAGAAGCTGATATCAGGGCTGATCTATATAGATAATTATGATGAGGCACTCGACAGTGTGGAGAGTGTAAGGCGTTCTTTGTTGGTTGCCCTGATAGATAGAAAGATTAATAAATATATCAGTGATATTGATGGCATAGTTCGAAAGATTGAGAAGGATAAGTATTTTATAGTATTTCAGAATAAATATTTAAAGGGTCTTAGGGAGAATCGTTTTTCTATTCTTGCTGAGGTGAAGAATGTCAACATTGGCAATGAGATGGCTGTCACCTTAAGCATTGGTCTGGGAGTCAATGCCAAGGGATATGCTGAGGCATGTGAATATGCTCGCATTGCGATGGATCTGGCACTTGGAAGGGGTGGAGATCAGGCAGTAATTAAGGACGGAGAGAATATTTATTATTATGGCGGAAAATCGCAGTCTGTGGAGAAGAATACTCGTGTTAAAGCTAGAGTGAAGGCACATGCCCTTAGGGAAATTTTTGAGAATAATGATAAGGTTCTGGTTATGGGACATAAGATTGGCGATGCGGATGCATTTGGATCTGCCATCGGCATCTACCGTGCGGCGAAATCAATGGCAAAGAAGAGCCATATTGTCGCAAATGTGATCACTTCTTCCGTAAAACCAATGCTGGAGGGTTTTTCTAACAATCCTGATTATGAGGAAGATATGTTTATTGGCATTAACGAGGCGATTGAGCGTGTAGATGAGAACACTGTGGTTGTGGTTGTGGATGTAAATCGTCCAAGCTATACAGAATGTGAGGATCTATTACGCATTGCAAAGACGATTGTGGTGATTGACCATCACAGGCAGGGCAGCGAGGTGATCGATAATGCTGTATTGTCTTATGTGGAGCCATACGCATCCTCCGCGAGCGAGATGGTGGCAGAGATTTTGCAATATATTGGGGATAATATTAAGATGAAGCCGATAGAGGCGGACGCTCTCTATGCGGGCATTGTGATTGATACACAGAATTTTGTAAATAAAACAGGTGTGCGCACTTTTGAAGCTGCCGCGTTCTTGAGAAGAAATGGTGCAGACGTTGTCAGGGTAAGGAAAATGTTCCGAGATAATATGCAGGATCATATGGCGAAGGCGGAGGCGGTTCATCACGCTGAATTATTTGAGGAATCCTTCGCAGTATCGATAAGTCCGGCGACTGGCCTTGATAGTCCTACTATAGTGGCAGCACAGGCGGCAAATGATCTGTTGAGCATTCATGGCATTAAAGCTTCTTTTGTGCTGACAGATTATAATAATAAGATTTATATCAGCGCACGTTCCATAGATGAGGTGAATGTGCAGCTTATTATGGAGCAGATGGGCGGCGGCGGTCATATGAGTATTGCGGGGGCACAGCTTGAGAATGTGACACTTGAGGAAGCAAAGGAACAACTGAAGGAGACAGTAAAACGCATGTTAGCGGAAGGAGATATTTAGAGATGGAAATTATATTGTTAGAGGATGTAAAATCATTAGGGAAAAAAGGACAGATTGTTAAAGTCAATGACGGCTATGCCAGAAACTATGTGCTGCCAAAAAAGCTTGGTGTGGAGGCAACAACAAAGAATCTAAATGATCTAAAGCTTCAGCAGGCAAATGAGGTTAAAAAGCAGCAAGAAATTAAGAGAGAGGCGGAGGAGCTGAAAGCAAAGATAGAAGAAAAGCCTGTCACGGTTGCGATCAAGGCAGGAGAGGGCGGAAGGACCTTTGGCTCTGTGTCAACAAAGGAGATCTCCGCGGCGACATTGGCACAATTTGGTTTTGAGGTGGATAAAAAGAAGATGCAGCTCTCTGATCCAATTAAGGCTCTGGGAAATTATCTAATTCCGGTAAAGCTTCACAAAGAAGTGACAGCGGAGCTGACAGTGCGAGTAGTAGAGGCAAAATAAAGAGATAGTTATTCCAAAAGAACAGAGGAGGAATTTGTGCATGGATGAAGCTCTTATCAAAAGGGTACTGCCTCACAGCATCGAGGCGGAGCAGTCTGTTATAGGCTCCATGTTGATGGATAAGGAGGCAATTCTCACCGCATCGGAGCTTCTTGTGCCGGAGGATTTCTATGGGCGGCAGTATGGCGCAATGTTTGGCACGATCGTTGAGCTGTACAACGAGGGCAGTCCAGTGGACATGGTGACATTTCGGGAAAGACTTCAGGAAAAAGAGGTGCCGCCAGAGGTTTCTAGTGTGGAGTTTATCCGTGATCTGATCAATACCGTGCCAACCTCAATCAATATTAAGCAATATGCAGATATAGTATATGAGAAATCTGTGTTGCGCAGGCTTATCAAGGTCAATGAGGAGATTGAAGGTTTATGCTATCAGGGCAAAGAGCGGCTGGATGTGATCTTGGGTGAGACAGAAAAGAAGGTTTTTCAGCTTCTTCAGAGCCGTAACAGTGGAGATTATGTATCCATTAAGGAGACCGTGATCAAAACGCTTGAGAAAATAGAATTGGCATCGAGGACGAAGGGAAATGTAACAGGCATTGCCACTGGCTTTTATGATTTAGATTATATGACAGCAGGCTTGCAGCCATCAGACTTTATACTGATAGGTGCTAGACCATCCATGGGAAAGACAGCATTAGTCCTTAATTTGGCAGAGTATATTGCAATTCGAAATAACATACCGATTGCGATATTTAGTCTAGAGATGTCAAGAGAACAGTTGATGAATCGTATGTTTGCGATGGAAGCGCGCGTGGATCTTCAAAAGCTCCGCACAGGGGATCTGAGTGATAGTGATTGGGAGAAGTTGATAGAGAGTGCGGGTGTAATAGGAAAATCAGGTTTGATTATTGATGATACACCGGGAATTTCCATTGGCGAGCTTCGATCCAAATGCAGGAAATATAAGTTAGAGCATAATCTCAGTTTGGTTATTATTGATTATCTGCAGTTAATGACAGGAAATGGTAGAACGGACAGTAGACAGCAGGAGATATCCGAGATCTCACGTTCTTTAAAAGCGCTGGCAAGGGAGATACATGCTCCGGTTATCGCTATATCTCAGGTAAATCGTGCTTGTGAGACAAGGCCAGATCATAGACCGATGATGTCGGATCTAAGAGAATCTGGCTCCATCGAGCAGGATGCCGATGTGATAATGTTTTTATATCGTGATGAATATTACAATAAAGATTCTGATAAAAAAGGGATTGCAGAGATTATTATTGCGAAGCAGAGAAATGGTTCCATTGGCACAGTAAATCTTGCATGGCTACCAACACTCACAAAATTTGCTAATCTTGAAAAATAAAGAGGGTGTCGTAAAATCATCAAATTAGATGATTGAGCGATACCCTCGCTCTCTATACATCAAAAATCCAGCCTTTTATTAGAAAAAGATAACTGGTGTTAGTATATAAGTATGGACAAGAAAAGTCGAACAATCTATACTTTATACAAAATATCTTTATAGGCTATTTGTGATTGTGGGGTGGGGAATCATATTCTAGAAGGGTCCACCCAGAGAATTGGCTATAGTCCTCTGTCACCCCGCTCCCGCTTAGTTCAAAACGTAGCGGATGCTAAACTCGTGAGAAACCTCGTTGAAGCATACCGCATAATTCGCAAGCTCATTATGCACCGACGTTTTTCAATAGGTTCCATAGGACTATAGCCAATTCTCTGGGCTACT
>CAMUFS010000189.1 GCA_947088195.1 uncultured Clostridia bacterium | reverse complement strand
CAATCCTTTTATTATTTTGGATTCCATGGTATTTGGCTCTATTTCTGTCAGCGGCACACCACCGGAGCAGACTTGGCAATACTCATATTCTTTTGTACCTGTAATGGTGATAAGACAATGCTTTATTTGTCTTACCAGATTCCTTTTTTCTGTGATAGAACAAAATTCGTCAGCAAGCTTCTCATGTAATATTCCAATTAGCACTTCTCTTATGCGAATCCCTTTTTTTACCTGAATTTCTATTAAATCTCCCAAAACTTGTTCCGTAAGACTCGGACAGAAATCAAGCTCTGCCATAACCTTATTTTTTTGATAGAGTGCCTCTGCGGCATAGCGGCTGACCTGAAATGCTGGAATACCTGATATGCCATATTCTGTTAGCTGAAGCTCCCCGACATCTGATGCAAGTATTCTGTCATTGGCATATAATGTAATCTTTCCCTCTGCGCGCACTCCTGTAAGCTTGCGAAAGCTCAGCCCTTCTGCTGTCAAAGGAACAAGTGCCGGCAATGGTGGGTAGATAGAATGTCCCAATGTATGAGCCAATACATAACCACTTCCATCAGAGCCAGTTTTTGCTGCCGCTTTTGAGCCGGATGCTAATACTAGCTTTTTGCTATTATAACGACAGCCATCCTCCGTCTCACAGCAAAACAGTCCTCTTTTATCTTGATATATAGTTACTGGCACAGTACGATAATAGATAGTGACACCAAGACGAAAAATCTCAGACTTAAGAACCTTCAGTACAGAGACTGCCTGATTGGACCATGGATAAATGCCACCATTTCGCTCTCTAGTCAATAATCCAAGTCCCTGAAAAAGGGCAATGGTGTCCTCTTTGGTAAATTTGTTTACTATCTGCCATGCTATTTGAGTATTATGGCTTCTGTAATATTCGAGGCGCTGCACCTGATTGGTGAGATTACAGCGCCCATTTCCTGTAATTAAAAGCTTTTTTCCTATCTTGTCGGTATGTTCTAGCAGCGCAACGTCCACTCCCTGATGTGCTGCACTTATCGCCGCCATAAGCCCGGAGGCTCCCGCACCTATAATCAGCAGCTCATGAAAATGCTCTGTCTCTTTTTTCTTCAACTTATGCTCCTTTTGTCAAGTGCTGTAGGTTTCCAAAAAATGATACAGCTCCTCGACCGTCTCAATATATTTTCCCGCCAAAATCTCTCTTTGAAGCTTTTCCGGCAGCTCAGCAAATTTTAATTCTGTATAAGCATACAAGGTATCATCCTCTGTCTGATAAACGACAATGCGCCCCATCTGCACATCCAGATAAAATTGAGCAGCATTTTCATTCTGATAGTATGTCTTGCGAAGTACTATCTCATCCTTTGAAAAGCTTGTCAACTCATAGCTGATAAGGCCCTTATCCTTGTCTGCCTGCGACATATCATCCATATAAGCTTGAATATACTCCATAAGCTTTTTTCGATCATAGCCTAAAAGCTCTACCGGAGGCTCCTTGGACTCCCGCATAAGACTATTGTCATTTAGAGAATATTCCTCCAAGGTATAGGCGGTTTTTCTGGTAATAATACTCTCATTGGCACTGACTGCCCCTAATATTTCTGGCTCCGCTTCGGCAAGGTATAAATTATTTTTTTCCTGATTGGCCATGTGCTTTTGTGTCATTTGATAACTAACATAATAAATGCCGGAAAAGAGAACCCCCAGAACCAAAAAACAGATAATATACATTTTTTTCATGGACTTCACTCCTTTATGTATATTATCTGCCAGATTTTTCTACTTTATTCAATCATTATCACAAAATTCCTACATTAAGTGAAGTATCTTTAAAACCTTTAATAGAGAACCTCCCATTGGAATGGAACGGAAATCCTCTTCCTTCAGGCAGCGGAATACTAACAATAAAATAAAATAGAGCAATATTCCCACCACAATAGAAAGAAGAAGTGATAAAAATGTATTCTTGGTCAGTGAGTTCAGTCCATAATAAGCACCAAGCACCGCCGCTCCCATTATCACAGAAGCGATTGTCGGAAATAAAAAGGTACGCATATATTCCTGTCTATAGGCAAGTGTATTGCGTATTGCTATTGCATTTAAGATACAGATAAATAACGCAAATAGTATATAGGAAACCAACACCCCATAGATGCTGGTCTTAAAGACACCTACCAGCAGCGCAAGCACAAGAAGATGTGCCCCAAGTGCGATTGCAGCGTGAATCACAGGCTTTTTCATCTGATCAATGCCCTGAAGTACAGCATTTGTAATGGTCGATAGAGAGTAAAATACAACTGCCAATGTTCCAAAGCGCAGCAAATTGACATCCACATCACCCACATTATCAAATAACAATACCAAAACTGGACGAGCCAGCACACTTAATCCGACGGCTGAGGGAATCGCAATCAACATTGTAAAGCGAATAGCATGATGAATTTTATTGACAAGCCTTCCTTTATTTCCTGCTGCCATCTCCTCGCTGAAATCTGGTATAATGGAAGTTGCAAGTGCTGTTGCTATCGCCACAGGCACCATAATCATTATCTTATATTTGTTTGTAAAGATTCCCCACAAAGACGCCACCGTATTCTCTGATAACTTATATCTACCCTGCATAAGACTGCTGAATAAGGCACCATCTATGGTGGTTGACACATTAAAGATCACAGAGCTTAGGATAATTGGCGCTGAGGTCATAACAAGAAGATTGACAAGTCTGCCATAGCTCTCCTTTCTTGTGTTCTTATCCTTGCGCATCTGTCTGTTTAGCATTGGACGAAACATAAAATAAACGAAAATTAAAAATACCAGCCCAACTGCAGCTCCCATAAAAGTTCCCATGGTTCCACCAGCAGCACCATAAGCCTCTGCATGAGAAGTCTCATTGAGAACCAAATCAAATTTTTCGCCTGCGGCAAATAAGTAAGATGCAGCAAATACACTGACAAGTGCATTTGCAATTGCCTCAAATATCTGGGATATCGCCGTTGGGACCATCGTTCCCATTCCCTGAAAATATCCTCTTAATATTCCCATAATGGCAAGAATAAAAATGGTAGGTCCAAGCACCTTGAGCGCATAAGCACTCATTGGCTGATTATTCAAGCCCCCAGCAATGTATTCGGCACCATAGTAGATAATGGCACCTGTCACTGCTCCAATTAAAATGGCAAGCAGCATGGCAGCGCGGAATACACGATGAGAGTTTTTAAATCTTCCCTCTCCATTCCGCTCTGCCGTCAATTTGGATACTGCTGTGGGAAGCCCATGGTAGGACAACAAAAGCATAACAGAATATGGCTCATAAGCAAAGGAATAATACCCCATTCCCTCGTCACCAATTATATTTGTCATAGGAATCCGGTAAATCAAGCCAATAATTCGGACAATCAACCCTGCCGCGGCAAGTATGGTTCCCTGAACAATAAAATTATCCCTTTTCTTATTTCGTTTACTCATGAATCAGATCCTTTCTGGAAAATGCACCCGGCAGCAATTCCTTTACAGAATATTCTATAATACCTTCCTTCTCATCTTCCAGAATCACATATCCCTCTGGCATAAACTCCGCCATAACCTGACGGCAAATTCCGCATGGATATGCTCTTGTCCCAGCCGAGCAAACAACCGCAATCCGCTCAAATTTTGTATATCCCTCTGACACTGCCTTTACCATTGCTGTGCGTTCTGCACAGATCGCCGCTCCATAGGAAGCATTCTCCACATTGCAGCCTGTAAAAACCCTTCCCTCACTGCAAAGAAGCGCTGCCCCTACACGAAATTCAGAATATGGCGCATAAGCGTGCCTCATTCCCTCCTTCGCTTTTCCCAACAGCTCCTCATTTGTCATAGTCGGTTTCCTCCTTTATTCAAGGACTATCTTGTCCTCTCTATTATCCTGAATAATGCAGACCCAGGTTTTTCCTGTATTCAGAGTAATCTCATTTCCCTGAAGATCATAGTAGCGGGTAACGCCAAATTCCTTATCTTTTTTCCAGGTAATATCAATAGCCTTTCCATTTGTGATATATTTGCCTGTTCCGCTTCCTGTTGTTGTAATATAGAGATAACCATCGCCATAATCATAATAATCCACACATTGCATAATAATATTTTTATAGGCAAGCTGATCCCCTGTTAAATCGTCAATCTGCTTGTCCCCATATTGGAAGCGATAATATTGTTTATCCTCTGGATTGTATTCAAACCAAGGCTTATTGATCGCATATCCCGGTGTCACCTTCTCTGCCTTCTGTCCGCCTGTCAGCTCAATTTCCTTGTCTTTCTCCTCATTAAACTGATAATGGCGCTCAAAATTTGGTTCATAGTCCGTTCTATACTTAAACTTTGCAATTCCTTTTGCAATTCCCTCTGCGCCAATATAGGCATTATGCGGAGCCACACGATCTTTTGTGCGGTAAAAACAATCCCCATCAAGCTGAAGTCCATTTAAATTGTGCACATCACTGCTTGATAATAGAGATTCTGCATAAATTGCCTGTCCAAAATGAGTATAGATCGCATCAAATTCTTTGGCAAAATAGATGTAATACAAACGGCAGCTCCTCACAGAACCAATTTTATCCAGATTGTCATAATCCTCAAAAATTCCCATCAGTCGTGTAAGACCACCCTCGACAGGCGCCTCATAAACCACACCTGCCTGTTCAATTCCACTTTGCGGCACGGCATCAATAATATTATTCAGCATCACAGCCACTGGTCTGCGGTTTCCAATTTTTTCATCTACCCATTCACCAGTAAGGCGGCTTCTCACCTTTCCTTCATATGACTCCTCTGTTGTGGGTGGCTCTGTCTGTATTTCTTGTGTTGTTGTGACCTCCTCCGTTTGCTTCTGTGTGGTAGTAATCTCCTCAATCACCGGTTTCGTGCTTGGTTTTCCACATCCACCAAGACCAAACACAGATGCTGCGGAAAGAAAGATCGCTGTAAAGAAAATAGCTGTACGTTTTTTCATATTGACTCCTTATTCTAATTGTAATTCTGCTACTATCTACTGTCACTGTCGTCAATTATTATATCATTCTATCAAGTCTCTGCCTATGGCTAAGTTTTCCAATATCGTTCGCTGTTTTTGTTCCATAATGATTCGCTCTTCCTCTTCCATATGATCATAACCAAATAGATGCAGCATACTGTGTGCTATCAAAAAAGCAAACTCTCGTTTTATGGAATGTCCATAATTTTCTGCTTGTTCTCGTACTTTATCTACAGATATTACAATATCACCCAACAAGAGCTCTCCCGTCTCTGGGTGAAAATATTCCTCCACACATTCTTCAACCAAAGAGAAATCTGCAGGCTTTGCATATTCTATCATTGGAAAAGAAAGCACATCCGTCGGCGCGTCCACTCCCCTTTGTTCTTTATTGATTTCTTGTATGGCTTCATTATCTGTAAGCAGCACATTCAGCGCAATATCATATGGACATTCCTCACTGTCCAGAGCCTCTTTTACAACAGATGTGATAAGCTCCTGCTCTTTCAGGGGCAGTCTGTGCTCCGTCTCATATTCTATCTCTATTGTCATTTCCTGATTCCCTACCTCGTTCTTTTATCAGCCTCTGCCTAAAACGCGAATATAAAATTCATTCAGTGCTATAATTTCCTGCTCTGTAAGCCCAGACAGCAAAAATGCACCAGAGGCTTCTCTTTTCTTAAAGGCTCTTACAATCATGCCCTCCATATCTTCGTTTAAGTTTTTCTTTCGGTTCTGTTCCATCATTGTCACAATGGTATCAGAAATCATAACGATCGCGGATTCTTTGCTGGAAGGTGTTTTTCTATCAGGATTATATTCCTTGATAATGTCCTGTACAGAAGCTGGAATCCGATATTTTTTACAGATGCTAAGGCTTTCCTGTACAGAATCTTCCCCAAGCTCTTTTCCGATCTCGTGATAAAGTCCCCCTGCTTCTGCAAGCAAGGTATCTGCTCCAATTCCGGCAGCAGCCTGAGAAGAAAGTCTCGCTACCAGACGAGAATGCTTGTAAATCAACGGTGCTCTTTCACTAAATTCTGCCATTGCTGGAAATTCTGGAGCTATAGCAGCGCTCAAGCTCACCGCGCCTGGCATATGGATTCCTCCCTCTGACAAAAATGGCAGACATAGAATTACCGGCACAAGCTGCAGTGCACCGCCTATGGCACTATATGAAAAATCTACAATCTGAAGCTGTGCGTAGGCATAC
>CAMUFS010000188.1 GCA_947088195.1 uncultured Clostridia bacterium | reverse complement strand
GCATACTCAAAAAATACATCTGGCATACGATGCGCGGAAATCACCGTCACATCATACCCAACCCCAAGCTTATCCAAAATCTCACACGCCTTGCTCATAACGGGAAGATCCGAATCACTTCCCATAACAATCCCCACTCTCGCCATCTTTCCATCCTCTCTTTCTCTATCTGTATTATTCTTCAAATGCCTGATTTAAAAATTCTGTTCCCGGAAGAACAAACCTGCCATCCTTTATAAGGATTGTCTTTCTTCCATCCGCAGTATGACAAGCAATCTCTGCAATCTCATTATATGGAATAGTGATATCTGTATGACAGTTAAAATACGCCTTCAATGGATCTGTGTGTCGAAGAAGAGAATACTCATTCTCTTTGGCAATAATCTCCTTGCCGTCAGGATTGTACACATGTACCTCCTCCGAGCGGCTATAGCAAGTATCTCCCACAGCAAAATGAGGGCCCATCTTCTCCACAATTAAAATTGGCAGCTTTTTGATAATATCATATTTCTGCGCCATCACATAGGCAGTCGTGTTTGTTCCTATGGCAAACTCACCCATAGGAAGTGTCTCCCGATTCTGCATAATATTCTCGCGGAAATACGCCTTATTTTTATCCGAATCCTCAAAATTTTCACAAGTGTAAGAATCAATCACACCATCTATAAAGGTAAGCTTTAACTTCTTAAATGGAAGATCTCTCAAAAATACCTCACTCACGTACAATGTGCCATTTGTTCCTTTTAATTTTGGTGAAGTAAATACTTCTCCTACCGGAATATTCACATCCGCCACACAATTCTCAAATTTTGTCTCTTTCTCTGGATTAGACAATTTGGCAAGCTGTACCCTAAGATCCGTACAATTCTCCCCCGCACCCAGAATTGTCACATACTCTGCCTGATCCAGTGTATCAATCAAGCATTGCTGCACCATTTTATATTGATTGTAATTAAGCGTATTGATCCGCACAGTCTCCGCAAAAATCTCTTTATAATCAGGTCCAATCTCAGGAATTGGAAACGCTATGATCGTAAAGCTTCTCTCCTCTTCCTTTATATATTGATTTTGAAGCTCTGATGCTTCATTGAGGTATGAGATCATAAGCTTCTGCTGCTTCTCCGTAAGAGCACATGCCTCTGGCTTGGTCTCTGGTATAAATGGCTCTTCGCCAAATACCTCAAGAACAGCAGGACCTGCATATTCCGACGCTTCCACCCGATATTTTTCATATACTGCCTTTGCGACGGAAAGCTTTCTCTCATAAAATGCTTTATCAAAATATAACGCTTCATCAAAGCGGTGATCATAATCATATTGCCGATTTACCGGAACCGCTGTATAGCCGTTTCTGGCACTGCGACGTCTCAAGACGCTGTGAAGCGGATAACGACAGATCACCGGCGCAAGCCCAAGACGCTCAAAGCCTTCTATCGCTTTGCGCATAACACGCTCAAAGCCAATCTCATAGCGAAGATGAACCGTTTTTTTCTTTTCCAGTGATATACCAGCAAGCTCAAAACCTTTTCTGTAACCTTCCACATAGGCAGCCGCAATCTGAGCGATCGTTTCCTCCGAAAGAGAATTTAAAAACTCTGCCGTCTTTCTCTCATTGTCTGAAATATACTCTCCGTAACAGAACAGGTAACGCACATCCGACAGATCGCTCTCCATAATAATTTCCCTTGCAAAAGAAAACGATGGGTCCAGAGTCTCTCTAAGTCTGTCCGCATAGAACACATCACAGTAATCACTCATATACCAATAAACGGCATCCCTCACTTCCTTGCTATCGGGCTCTTCCTGTTCTAATAAATTATATAACTCAATAAAAAGCTCCGCTCCCACTGTAATATAATGCAGCCGATATTCAAAAGCATCTGCAATCATAGCACGAAGCTCCGTATAAACCACACAGAGAAGCTGTCCAAATTCCTCACCAAGCTTTTTCGACGCATACGTGGGATTCGCGTAACTTTCCTTATATGCCTCTGGCAGCAGATCACCAAATAACTTATGATTGTACTCCAAAAGCTCTTTATCTGACAACTCACTAAATTCCCCTTGCTCAATATCCTTTAGAAGCTGTCTTACCATCAAGATATAGCCAGCCGTGCGCTTAAAATAATCCTGAAATGGCGCAGCACACGCCGTATCCACATAAATCTGCTCAATGCGTTCCATAGACAGTGCAAAGCGTTCCTTTACATTTTCATTCTCCTGAAACCAAAGCTGCCTGCACTTCATATCCTCTACTAAAATCAAAGCCTTTCTCCTTTTCCGCCATCCTATAAGCCAATCAAAAATACCAGTCCCATCCCAACAAACATCACTGCACTCATAATTGTGCCAAGCCACGAAAACAGAAAAAATATCTCCTCTTCCTTAAAGCTGTTCACCCCACAATATAAACCAAAACCAGAAAAAAACAGAGTGAGAAGGCCCAAAAAACCAATCTCTCTGCCTCCATCTCCCCTTGCCATATAAGAACGAAAAACCGCTACACAAAAAAGGATAACCGCCAACGCCGCAAGTATGGTCGAAACAATCCCTCCCACAGATTGGCTTTTATCCGTAAACTTGTATTTACGTCTGGTTAAGCTTTTATGCTCCTTCACGCTACTTTTTCCTCCTAAAAACTACATAGACCAAATATCCTGCTATTCCGCCCAGTGTATTTAATAAAAGATCATCCACATCAAAGCTGCCAACCTTAAACACAAGCTGTATTGTCTCCACTGACAAGCTAAAGAGCAGGCTAAAAAGCAGCACAGGGAATATCCCCGGAAATACCCTGCGGGACATACCCTGAATCCGTTTAAAAAGGACTGGCAGATAAAAGCCAAATGGCATAAATGCAATTACATTCCCTGCTATATTATAAAACACAGCTTTGAATCCAAGCGTGTGACGGTTCTTGATAAACCGTTCGATCTCCTTAAACAACACCAGATTATAGCGGTATTCTCTTGAGCACTCTGTCCTTCCAAACATCTCAGCAAAAAACAGGAAATAACAAAGTGCCATCAGATACAGCACAAATACCAAAATATGCCAAAATTTTCCTTTTTCAGCGTTCACTGCTTATTTCCTTTCTATTATAGTCAGAGCACAGCATCCTCATCAAAACATAATTCTGGATTTCTGCTTAAGCAGCACAGCTCCTGTCACAATAGAAAGTATGCCTGTCACAATTCCACTCACCAGAATAATGGTTCCCAGAGCAATGCTACCTGCTCCTGCTATACCTAAAATCTTATATGTCTTTTCTCCCATTATACCAAACCTTTCTCTATCTCACTTCTGCCACCCTGCCATCTTTTCATACAGCTTTTATTTTGCGCCATATTTCTCATAGTACGCATCTAGCCTTGCCTTTATCTCATCATCAATTATAATCTTTCCGTTATATGGTTTATTATACAAAAATTCAATGACTTCCTCCATCGTCACAATCGCCGCTGTCTTCATATTATAATTCGTGCTGATTTCAGAAAGTGCGCTCTTCTCTCCACGGCCCCGCTCCATGCGGTCCACAGACACCACCAGTCCAATGACATCTACCTTCCCCTGTCCCATAATGATAGGAAGTGTTTCCTGAATCGAGGTCCCCGCTGTTGTCACATCCTCAATAATAATCACCCTGTCACCATCTGTAATAGGGCTGCCAAGCAGAATCCCTGCATCCCCGTGATCCTTCTCCTCTTTTCTGTTGGCACAATACTTAATCTCCGCACCATAAAGCTCATCAATCTTCATAGAAGTCGCCACAGAAAGCGGAATCCCCTTATACGCTGGTCCAAATAAGATATCAAAGTCCAGACCAAACCTGTCATGGATTGCCTTAGCATAAAATTCTCCCAGCTTGCGAAGCTGCGCGCCAGTGCGATAGAATCCAGTGTTCACAAAAAATGGCGTCTTTCTGCCGCTCTTGGTGACAAAATCCCCAAATTTCAGCACACCACTGTCAACCATAAACCCAATAAAATCCTGCTTGTACTGTTCCATAATCTTATCTCCTTCACTTTTTATGGCATCTCAGCCTTATTATTTTCTCAAAAAGCCTCAGACAACCTCTTACCTTTCTACATTCTACCATATTCATGGTACCTTTTCAATCCATACTTAAAAGTAAAACTGTATCTATCAAGAAAAAAAGTGCAAAGCCTTAAAATTGCCATAAGACCTCACACCTTTTTCTTTATTCCATTTCTTCCAATATTGCCGTGATATCCGCAATGCTGTCCATCACTTCTGTCTGCACGGCAAGTGTCTCCTCAGCCGAAAGCGGTGCACCATCTAGCCCCGTTATCAGGCTGTCAAAATACTTATCCAGAGCCTCCCCCAGTCGGTCCAGCCCCTCAACCAGCTTTTTGTGGGAAACTGCATACTCCTTTGGAGGATTCTTGATCGATGCAACCTCACTGAAGCCCTTGGTGATCTCACGCATCTCCTCCACGCCTGCCTTGGCTGTTTCTGTGTCCATAGTCGCAGCATTTGCAGCCCACTCTGTCATGGCATTAAAGAACCCCTCTGAGACAACATTGAGCTTATCTATTACTTCCTCTATGTACTCTTCCTTGCTCATGCTCTTAGAGCCACATGCTCCCAGAACACAAACTGCCAACAAAACAGATACAAACAACACAAAAACATTCTTTTTTGCCTTACCCCTCACAGCTATACTCCCCTTTCCCTATATTATTGCCAGTTATTATATCTATTCTTCTTGTCCATGTCAATATGATTTATGATACATATGTTTTGTATTGGTTTAGGGCATGTCCTAAAAATACTTTCTACCATCTGCACCCAATCGAATAGGGAAGTTTTATCTCGCCTACTCGCCGCGCGACCTGTGCGCCACTTTAGTGGCTTATCTCCTCTGCACGGGTCTGCGCAATCAAGTAGGGAAGTCTTTATCTCCCTACTTGCCGCGCGACCTGTGTGCCACTTTAGTGGCATATTTCCTCTGCACAGGTCTGCGCATAAAAGAATCCCCTGACAGAATGTATCTGTCAGAGGATTCTTTTGTATCGTATTCTATCTGCGAATTAACTATTTTCTTTTGTTTAATAAATCTATCTTACTTTCCGTTCAACTCATCTAATACCTTCTGAACATTGAGCATCTCTGCATTTTCCTTATATTTTGCCATACCTTCTTCTACTGTCATATCACCAACCAGAACTTTTGCAAGAATCTCTTCTCTGATAGCCTTTAAGTCAGCATTGATTCGGCTCAGTGTTTCAGATACAGGGAACGCTGTCTTCTGAACACCAAATTTATTGATAACCGCAAGAGAATCCTTACATGCATCAGACAGATCCTGATTCTTATCGGTTACTTCAAGAGGAGAAATGCACATCCAAGGAGTGATCCACGCCTTCTTTAAAGGCTCCTCTGGCTTAGATAAGCTTGGAAGTGGAACAAGATTATTGCCTTCCTGCTTCCAATGAACATTCTCTACACCACTCTGGAACAATACCTGTCCTTCGCCGCCATCATGAGAGTATTCAATAAAATATTTAAAAATAGAAGCAGCTCTTTCATCATCCAGCTTATTGGACATAACAATTACCTTAGGCACAGAGAATAAGTAGGTTGCGCCTTCAATCGGGTCCATTGCCAGCACATCTGCCTCAGGTACATTCACCTGAAGACGATTGGTCAATGTCTCACCCCAGTTACCGCCCCAGTAATTAAATACACCAACCGAACCACTATACCACTGATCACGACATGCACCTGTAGTATTGGTGATAACCTCAAGATCAATCAAGCCCTCTGCATAAGCCTCACGGAGTCTTGTCATTGCAGCGATCATATTATCCTGTGCAAAACCATCAATCCACTCACCATTTACTTTCACAAAATCTGTGCTTGCGTCCTGATAGAACTCAGGCAGGTTCTGTGTATTGAATACGCCCGGCGCTGTAAGCGGAACCGTACATTCCTCAATCTGATCCTTAAATGCACGAAGCATATCTGTAAATTCCTGATAATTCTTAGGAACAGCCATATTCAGTCTGTCTAACCAGTCTTTTCTCACATAGGTAACAGCTCCACTGGCAATTTCAGGTGGTACTCCATAGATCTTTCCATCAATGCGGAGTGCATCCCAAACACTAGAATCCACTTTCGTGTACAGCTCAGAATTTTCAATTAATGCTGTCTGATCATAAACCGCATTCTGCTTTGCATAGACACCTAACTTCTG
>CAMUFS010000187.1 GCA_947088195.1 uncultured Clostridia bacterium | reverse complement strand
AGCGAGAGCGCGGTGACGGAGGACTATAGGCAGTTCTCTGGGCGGCCCCTTCTCAACCATGACTCAACAAACTATTAACAACCCATGTTTATTATATTTTATGCATAGTATTGTGCCTGTGCACTCCATAGCTCATAGTATTTTCCACTTTTATCTGCCACAAGCTCATCATGACTTCCTCGTTGTACAAGCTTTCCATTATCAAATACCGCAATATCGCTGCAAAACCTGCAAGAGGACAATCTATGACTGATATACACGGCTGTTTTATCCCCAACAATCTCATTAAATCTGGTGTATATTTCATACTCTGCCATCGGATCAAGTGCCGCGGTAGGCTCATCCAAAATAATAAAAGGAGCATCCTTATACAACGCCCTTGCCAGCGCAATTTTCTGCGCTTCTCCTCCAGATATTTCCACTCCATCTCTCTCAAAATTTTGATATAAATTCGTGTCAAGTCCTTTTGGCATCTCATTTAAGCGTTTTCCAAAACCTGCTTTTATCAAAGCCTCTCTCGCCCTTTCTTTGTTATACTCTACACTTGTGGCCACATTTTGCCCAAGAGTAAAGGAAAATAATTTAAAATCTTGAAAGACCACTGAAAAAATACTGATATACTCACTGTAATTATATTTTTTAATGTCTATTCCATTTAACGTGATCATGCCTTCTGTGGGATCGTATAAACGACAGAGAAGCTTGATCATCGTCGTTTTTCCACTTCCGTTCATGCCAACCACAGCAAGCCGCTTTCCCACTGTAAATTTAAAGTTTAAGTGCTTGAGTGCATAGTTCTCTGTTCCGGGATAGCGAAATGATACATCATGAAATTCTATTTCATATTCATTATCTGTTCTCTTTTCCACGGGAAGACTGCCTTTGTATAATACATCTTTAATATTCATATAGTCCATTGTGGACTGCTGCCGCTTGGCTACAATAGAGTTTTCTGCAAAGGAATAGAATAATTGGGATACGGCATCGGCAAAGCGATATACTGTGGATGCATATTTCACCACAGAACCTGCGGACAAAGCTCCCGCTACCGCCCGCAGAGCGACAAAAAGATATGCTGTCATCTGCAAAAGCCCACTTGCCAATCCGCTTCCAAAACCTCTTTTACTCTCTGAGCGCACAATATGCTTTTGATAATCAATTAATTCTTTTACCTCTCGGTCCAGATAAGCTTCAATCAGTTTCTGTCCCTTAAAAATACGGATATCCATTCCCTCTTTATATATCTGCTGTTTCCACAGAAAATATCCCAGCCATTTCGTTTTTTCGACCATCCCGGTCAGATATTCTTCCAGCTTCTTTCTCATCTTGCTTCCAAAACCACAGTTAAAGATTATGACACCTATAAATAATAGAAGCACCACCAGTGAGAGAGGATCGGCAAATAATTTTTTTTCTGTAAAAAGTGGCAACAAAATAATAATTGAAAAAATGGTGGAAAGAATTGCACTGTATAAAACGGGTAGCTCTTCCATTACACTGAGAAAGCCAGAACCCCAGTTACTGTCATTTCTTACTCTGTTGCGAATATTATTGACAGATGGGCTTTCTAATAATTCATAATCCATTGTGAGTGTTCTTACCGACAAACACTTCTCAAAATTCTTCCAACAAGCAAATCTTCTTGTCTGGTATACCATCTCTGCCCACGCTTTCAACATTGTAAGCACAAAGATAACTCCTACCACGGCTGTGGATGTCATAATTAAAGAATGGATGCTTTGTCCCGATGTCAATCCGTCCAATACATAAGCGGAGAGATAGATTCCTATAAATGGCTGAACAGCATCTATAATTGTCTTAAGAACAAGCATTAGAAATATTGTGCGATCAAGCTGCCACAACATGCGCTGTACGGATATAATCTGTTTTACAGCCGTTTTCAAAATATTTTTATTCATCTTGAGCACCCTCCTCCTTATAGTACTGACTCTGTATCTCAAACATCTGTGCATACCTGCCATTTTTCCTGAGCAATTCTTCATGTGTCCCTGTCTCTAACAGTTTTCCTTCTTCCAAAAGCAAAATTTTGTCACAGAATCTCGTGCTTGCCAGACGATGTGAAATAAAAATAGCTGTCTTATGCTTAGAAAGTCTCCAAAATAATTCATAAGTCTCACTCTCCGCAATCGGATCTAATGCCGCCGTCGGTTCATCTAAGATCAATATAGGAGCTTCCTTATATAACGCTCTTGCCATAAGCAGCTTCTGCTTCTGTCCGCCGGACAATATAATTCCTTCCTCTATCTCTCTTCCCATCAATTCATAACAGCCATCTGGATATTCCATAATCTTATTATAAAGTCCTGCTTCGTCCAGACATATTTCCACTCTGTCCATATCAGTATCTTCCAGTGGCTTTTGTGAAACATTCTCTGCAACAGAGAACGGCGGTATATACACATCCTGAAATACCGCAGAATAAAAAGAAAATAGATCTTCTCTTCGGAAACGCCCAATGTCAATTCCACCAATTCGTATTTCTCCACCTTGCGGTTTATAAAAGCCACATAATAGCTTTATGATTGTCGTTTTACCTGCACCATTCACACCAACCAAGGCAAACTTTTCACCCGGCTTTATGGTAAAGCTTATATCACAAAGCACCGGCTCACTGTCCTCCTCATAGCCAAACGTAACATGATAAAATTCTATAGTCATATCTTTTAATGAACAAGCATCAACGGGATTTTGTGGATCTGGTACATCCGTTCTCTCCAAAAAGGTACGTATATCACACATACTCAGATTTGCAGCCTGCAAAAAATTCAAATCTTTCCCAAATCTGCCAATAAATCCAGAAAACTCTGTGACTGCTGCAAAATATAAAACAAAGTCCCCAATGGTAATTCCGCCAGACAGAACCGACCATATCAGATAACCATAGGCAATACTATCACGCAAAAATAAAGTAATTCCGCTCACAGTATCTGCGACAAAAAAGCGATTTCTAACACGCTGTCTCCATGCCGTTATGTTATCCTGAATGATATTCCATATATTGGAAAACCAGCTTTCCATGCCGTACAGCCGGATATCTTTTCCACAATCCACCCCATTCATTGAGGTCTGCACATACCACAGCTTATTTTGTAGAATAACATTTTCATCTCTTACTCTATATTGATAATTTTGCGCATATTCGGACGCAAAATAATTCGCGGAGGATAGCACAATCAAAAGCACTAATACCGCTGGATTTAAATAAGAGATAATCCCTGAATAAATCACAAAAGACAAGATACAGATCGTTATGTCAACCATACTAACTGTCATGCGCGAAACACTGGAATTATCCCCATTGCACAAAGAATCATAGGCGCGCATATATTGTTTCTGTCCCTCTGCCTTTTCGATAAAATCATAATCACAGCTTAGCGACTGCTTAAAAAGACGAACCTGATAATGACTTCTCATGGAATTATACATCATATATCTTCCATTCTCTGTCATTTTCATCAGCGCCATAAGCACTGTGATCGTCAGTCCCAAGCCTCCAAGCACTGCCACAATCCTCCCTGCTTCTGCCTTAGCAAGAACTAAATCCAAAGTAATCTTTGGCAGAAGCATGGTCAACACGGGGGATATTACAGAAAATATTATCTGAAGTACCAGATAAAATACGAGAAGAGGATATGTTCTCCACATATCTTTTAAAAGAAATATAATATTATTTAGAATACTATAAATTGGTTTTTCTTTCTTCATACCTATAAGCCTCCTTTTTATCCTACAACCATCAAATACACTCTAGCACAAAATTATATTTTCTGTGCTTTTTTGCACGAATGGCAGGCCTACCTGCACGAATAACCATCTATCTTACATTTTTAAACACTCTCTACAATGGCAGCATCACCTCGGTGACAAACACTCCCTCCTCATTTTGGCGATTGACAAAGCCTTCATATTTATCCACAATCTTATCAATACGAATCAGCCCAAAACCATGTGTACTGCTCTGTTTCTGCGTGTGATAATGTCCATTCTCTTTTATCACCTTTCCAGATGAATTTGACACAGACAGATAAAGCTGTCCCTTTAATGTACCAACATAGATGCGGATAAAATGCTCCCCCATCTCCTGCCTAAGACATGCCTCCATGGCATTATCCAAAAGATTCCCAATTACCACACACAAATCTACCTCGGAAACCGTGAGTGACTGCGGCACGGTTGCCTTTGCATTCACCTCAATATTCTTGGATTTTATCAAAGACAATTTCGAATTTAAGATCGCATCCACCATAACATTTCCCGTTTTAATCATGGTATCCACGGCAATGAGATCTTGATCCAGCGTGCTTAGGTATTCCGACAATTCCTCTATCTGACCAAGAGATAAATGTGCCTTCATGGTCTGAATATGATTGTGGTAATCATGCCGCCAGCCACGCATTGTTTTATAAATATTTTGCACTTCATCATAGTGGCGGGCCACCAGCTCATTCTGCCATGCAGCGGTGCGACGGTCAATCATTCGTCCAAATAGCAAATCAAATATCCTCATTGTATTCCTCTTTTCTGTAGTGCTCTATAAAAGCTTGATTTACTGCCTGATAATTGCTGCGAGACAGAGGCACCTCCATACCATTATCCAAAATCACAGCGTTTCTCATAATTCTTCTCACATGAGAAAGCCCCACAATATACGAGCGGTGACATCGAACAAACCCCTCTCCCAAATACTCCTCTGCCTCCGAGATCGACATGGAGGTGCGAAAGCTTCCTGCTTTTGTTGTGATCTCAACCGAATGGGCAAATGCCTCCACCATAAAGATCTCTCTCGCCAAAATCCCCAGCTTTTCTCCATCTGTCACAAACAGCAGCGTCCGCTCTGTTTTATCCAAGTTTTTTACCGCCCGGTCAAGCACCTGATATAATTTTTCCTGATCCACAGGTTTCATAAGATAATGCAGCGCAGCAACCTCATAGCCCTCCAGCGCAAAATCAGGAAATCCTGTGACAAACACAATCTGTATCCTGTCATTTTCCTGCCTTATCTGTCTTGCAAGCGCAATGCCATTCTTTCTGCCCATCTCAATATCCAACAAAAGAATATCATACTCTTTCTTTTCCTCATAACAGAACAAAAAACCTTCCGCGGACGAAAAAGAATCCAGCTTTATCACATAGCCGGATTCCTCTCCCCACTGAGATACAAGTGCTGTTATAAATGCGACATCTGTATTATTGTCATCACAGACTGCGATCTGATACATCATACCTATCCAACCTTCTAAGCTTTTCCCTTAAGTATAATGCTGATTCTTTTATAAATCAAGATGGTAATTATGGATACCAAAGCCCCCTTCAAAAGATTAAATGGCGCCACTGCCAACAAAACAAACGTAAAAAGACTATCAATAGAAGAATTTACCGCCGATCCCATTGCAATCAGCTTCTCTATCTCCATATGAAATGCCACAGAATATGCTGGAAGCAGCACATAAGCATTTAAAAAGCAACCCACCACTGTCATTAATATTGTGCCAACACAAAGACCAAGCACTGCATTTTTCTTGTTCTTCTTAAAATGATACACAGCAGATGCCGGAAATACAAAACAACACCCAATAAAGAAATTTGCCATCTCTCCCACTCCCGCTGTTGCACTTCCATCAATCAATAAATTAAGAAGCATCTTGATAAGTTCAATCATCACCCCCGCAAATGGATGAATAGCAAACGCACCGATAATAACTGGAAGCTCACTTAAATCCAGCTTATAAAAGCTTGGCGCAAACGGCAGCGGGAATGAAAACAGCATCAGCACAAATGCCAGTGCCGAAAGCATTCCTATCTCTACCAATCCTCTTACACTAAATACCTGCTTTTTGATGTTTTCAACCATATGTATACACTCCCTTTCCTTTCTTTTTCTGGGGGAGGTGCTGCGTGCCTGTACCCAATCGAGCAGGGGATGCTTTTTCCTCCTACTCGTGCGCCGGGCACCCGTCAGCTTCGCTGACAACATTCCTTTGGGTGCCCGTGCCTTATCGAGTAGGAGACGCTTTTCTCTCCTACTCGTGCGCCGGGCACCCGTCAGCTTGCCTGACATATTTCCTTTGGGTGCCCGTGCGCATAAAAAACCTCGGATACTATCCATCCGAGGCATAATAAGCTGATATGTGTACAAAAGCTCCACATTCTTCTCTCATCCAGACTTTACTGTCGGTTTTGGAATCACACCAAATCAGCCACAGATTTCTCTGCAGGTCGCGGACTATACCGCCGGTAGGGAATTGCACCCTGCCCC
>CAMUFS010000186.1 GCA_947088195.1 uncultured Clostridia bacterium | reverse complement strand
CAAAGGTTGTATGCGCAAAATCTATATGGATATTGTATCTTTCAATTAGATGTTTCCAGAATGTTATTACTTGACTTCCCTGACAGATGCTGTTTGTAGATACAAAGGCACAGCAAATGGATGTTCCCATGGTAAACTCTACAGCCTTTTTATACCATCCTGAAACATAGTCAAATTCTCCTGCACCGGTTACGCCATCAAAAATGTCACGGATTTCTTTCTTTTGACACTCCGACATAAACATACCACCAAGGAATGGTGGATTTCCCATAATATAGTTCAGCCTATGTTTTGATACAATATTTTCCCAGTCCAGACAGAGTGCGTTGCCTTCTGTGATATTGGTATAAGATTTCAACGGAAGAAAGTCTAGGGACATATGTACAATGTCTTCTGTCTGTTTCATCATTTGGCTTTCTGCAATCCATAATGCTGTTTTTGCTACAGTTGCAGCAAAATCATTAATCTCAATACCATAAAACTGTTCTATAGATACTTTAATCGGGCTGAAATTTTCCAAACCGCCAAATATAATTTGTCCATATTGCAATTCAGAAATTACCCGATTTTCCAAGCGACGAATAGAAAGATAGGTTTCTGTTAGAAAATTTCCACTTCCACATGCTGGATCTAAAAATACCAGCGATGCCAGCTTTTGTTGAAACTCTTCCAGCTTTTTCTTTCGTGTACGCTCTACAGTCAATTCGCAAATCGCAGTCAATTCATTTTGCAGATCATCTAGAAACAGAGGATCAATAACTTTGTGTATATTTTCAATAGAGGTATAATGCATCCCACCCAGTCGTCGTGTTTCTGGATTCAATGTGCTTTCAAATACAGCGCCAAAGATAGTAGGACTGATTTCAGACCAGTTAAATTCAGAACTTGCTTTGTTTAGCAATAAATCCCTCATTTCATCAGTAAAGGGTGGTACGTCTATTTTTTCACCAGCAAACAACCCACCGTTCACATAAGGAAACTGTGCCAATTCTGCTTCCAGAAACTTTTCCCGTTCTTCGGGTTTTGTGTTTAAGACTTGAAATAGCTCAATCAGTGCCTTTCTTGTATGGTGTGTATCATTTACAGCCAGATAATCATGGAACATTCCATGTCTGCCAAAAATACCAGCATCCTCCGCATAAAGGCAGAATACCAGTCGGACACAAAGCACATTTAGACTTTTCAAATCTTCTGCAGTAGGATTTTCTCCATACTGTTTTGAAAACGCATCATAAAGAATACCTACAATCTCTCCAGCCTGAATTGACACTTCCATTTCCCGCTGCAAATGCTCATTTCCCGTATCAACTAAAAATGCCAGTCGATAATATTCTTTCTCCAGATTTTCAAGCAGAATTTCTTCTGGCTCTCCGCCCGGACGTTCCATATCATATACATAGAATGTGCTGAAATTGCAGGTTACTACCCACCGTGGATGCTGTGACAAAGGCAGTTCTGTAATATATCGCTTTGCCTGCTGAAATGGGGTCAGCAATGTCCCATCTGATTGTTTAATAGGCTTTTTCATATCTTTATTTAAACCCTTCTGCTCAATCAGTACCTTTGTTGATGGAATCGTGCCATCAATAAAACTTGTATGATCTAAGTGAACCTGTTCTTCAAATGTTATAAATTGTTCAGGATGTTCAATGCCATATACATCCCGGAGCAAAGAAAGCCAGAATGATTGGCTCTCACCTTTTTCATACCCCTTTCCTTTCCAAAATGCTGCAAATGCTTTCGCTGCTGCTCTCTGTTGTGAATCTGTCATATTATACCTCCCTACATAGTAGCATTTGCAAAATGGTGTATGTTTTTGTAAATGTCTACTTAATATTTATTTCTTCCATCTTCCATAATACTATAAAAATGTTTTGTTTTCTATTAAAAATAAAATTATATATTATTACTATATAGTCATCATTTTCTATTATAAAGTATCAGAATTGACTTAACTTGTTTTATATCCCTATAGATAAAGCTAGGAGCTTTACGGTGAATTTGGCAAATTTGCAGTCGGTTGAAAGAGATATAGTATATAAAAAATTCATATGAATTTTATTGTAAATGAGGGCAGTCTTTTGTATAATTAAATAAAGGTAGAAGAAACCTATACCCTATCTTCTATCTTGTTTTTAAGGAATTGAGGTGATATGGTGCAAGACGAAACGACACAGGAAGTAAAGGCAAAGCGTACAGCGAAAAACAGTGTATTTTTAGATCTTTTCAAAGACAAAAAATATCTACTTGCATTGTATAAGGCGTTACATCCAGAGGATACCGAGACAACGGAAAATTCACTAACAGATGTGACAATAGAAAATGTATTGACTGATAATTTATATAATGATTTAGGTTTTATTGCTAACAATAAGCTGATGATACTCGTTGAAGCTCAATCTACATGGACATTGAATATTCTAATTAGAATACTGTTGTATCTTGCGGAGAGCTATCATAAATATTTTGAGCAGAACGGACAGAATCTGTATGGGAGCAGGAAAGTCAAAATACCAAAGCCTGAACTTTATGTGATTTTTACGGGCAATAAAGGTGGAAAGCCTGATACAATATCTTTATCCAAAGAGTTTTTTAGTGGTGCAGATATTGACATAGAGGTAAAAGCAAAGGTTATTTATGAAAGTGATACCAAGGACATCATCAATCAGTACATTATTTTCTGTAGAGTCCTTGACGAACAGAGAGAAAAGTATGGAATGACGGAATGGGCTGTCAAGGAAACAATCAGAATCTGCAAAGACGGGAACGTGTTAAAAGAATACTTGGAGAGCAAAGAAATGGAGGTCGTGACAATAATGATGAGTTTATTTGATGATGAAAAAATTATGAGAAATTATGGCAAAAGCGAAAGGCATGAAGCTGATAGGGAAACAGCAGTAAGAATGTTTACAGATAGAGAACCGATTGAAAAAATTGCACGTTATTTGCCAACGTTGTCACTGGAAGAACTGAAAGAGATTGAAGCTGAGGTCATGCAGTTAGCATAACCAACGATTTAATATCATAATGACGTTGCGTCTGCAAGACGCATTGGTAAAGGCGCATGGAAACAGTAAAATGTAAATCATGTGCCTTTTTTGTGCTCCAAAGAGGAACATGAGCAAGCATATTCAAACCAATACCGCAGGGCGATGAACGTTCTGTTTGTAAATTGATGAATATATAAAAATTGTATGTTATTACTATATGGTCATCCAATTCGGACATGTAGATCGCCTCCCATCACAATATTGTGTGAGGATTGGCTGCCTGACATCCGGTCGGGAAAGATATTGATCAAAAATTTCATCCACCACAAGGGATATACTATCAAAGATATTTCTGCCATTGATCCATTTATGGTCAAAGGCAGTGGAGGAGGTGATAGTAAAAGAGTAGCCTTTGTTTCGGTACCGCGGAATCATCGGCAATTTGTGGTGAAAAAGAATATATTGGCAAAAAATTAGTATAGACACTTCATATAATAAGTGGTAAAATTCCAATGAGTTTTATGTAAATTATACATAAAATGCAAAATAAGGAAAGGAGAAGATATATGAAGAGGTACAAGGGAACAGGAAAGAGGCTGTTGGCGATTGCCATGACGGCAGCCTTGGTAAGTTCAAATTTTTACCTGCCGCAGTCCATCACGTGGGCGGTGGAAGAAGCGCCAGAGCAAGGTGGTGAGGTAATCTATGCGACAAGTGGTGAGTGGATTGATTTAGGAGGTGTGGAGACATCTTCTGATGAAGGAATTTCTACTTTTTTTGTACAGGAAAGAGTAGCTGGGGCAGAAAAATGGATCGATCGTGTGGATGGTCTGGCAGATTATGCCAAAGAGCTGTACAAGGCCTTAGAGGATGGAGTGGATGGCGTAGATGGAGATGTTTTAATTGATGATGAGAGCTTTTCAAAAGATAACGCTATAACAATCCGATATTCCGATGGAACCGCTCATGTAGTCAATGCGATTAAGGTTTACGAGGGGGCATTATTAAGTGCAGATGATGAGGCAGAATTGCAAAAAAATGTCCTCATTGCCTATGATGCATTTGACAGAGATCATCCTGAAGTATTTTGGCTGTCGGGACAGTCAAAAGTACTGCTTGTGACAACCTCAGGTTCATCAGGTTCCTCAACAACCGCTTATTTTGTCTGCAAGAATCATAGTAGCAGCAATAGCTTTGATATACGTGGCAAGGATTACACATCAGAGGCAAGCATAAGAAATGTTATAGCAGAGCGCGATGGGAACATTAGTACAATTATAAAGGATGCCGAAGAAAAAACTGCAGATTATGAAAAATTGAAGTATTTTAATGAATGGTTGACAAAGAATAATAGTTATAATTCTGATTTAAATACTGCACAAGTGAATTACCCAGCGGCTTGGGAGTGCGTCAGTGCATTAAAGGGTAGCACAGGAGCACAAGGTCCTGTGTGTGAAGGATATGCACGTGCATTTAAAGTATTATGCGATAGGGCTGGTATTCCATGTGTTCTGGTTGACGGCAAAGCAAAGAACCAAGCAACGAGCGGTGGAGAGGATCATATGTGGAACTATGTTCAGGTAGATGGTGCATGGTACGCAGTGGATGTCACATGGAATGATCCCGTGGTAAGTGGCGTGACAACTGGTGCAACATCAGGACATGAGAGCGAAGATTGGTTTTTGGTTGGGGCAGATAGTGAAGTGAATGGCATGAAATTTATAGAGTCTCATCCTGTATCGAACGCACCATCAGAGGCATCAGGAACCATATTTGTAAATGGTCCAGAGCTGAGCGCCGCAGCGTATGTGCCAAAGGAGGCACCAGTTATCACTTTTACAAGCACGAAGGATAGTTTGGTTTATGATGGTTCACCAATTACAGCAGATGAGTTTTCAACGGTCAGTGTAAGTGTGGCAGGAGCACCGTTAGAAAATCCAGTTTTGACGTATTCTTATAAGAGTGCAGAGGATAAAGCTTATACAAAAGGTCTTCCCACCGATGCAGGTACTTATGAGATTAAGGTTTCTGTGGCCTCAGGTGATACTTATTCTTCAGCAGAGTGCAAGACAGCATTGAAACTGACGATTGAGAAGCAACCTATTACCGTTACATATCCCAATGTAGTGACAACCATATATGGAACAACATTAAAGGAATGTGATCTGACAAGTGAAAGTACGGAATATGGAACTTTTGCATGGACCGATGAAAATACCATTTTGACGGCCGGTGAGCATACTCGCAATGTGACATTTACATTAAAGGCAGATAAAGAGAAGAATTATACAGTGGAAAATCCAACGGGAACAGTAACAGTAACTGTACAAAAGGCAACACCAGTTGTCAATGTGACAGCAGAGAATGATGGGCTTGATGTTGTGGTAAAAGTGACAGTAGAAAAAACTGCCAATGGAACTATACCAACTGGAACAGTAGAATTATATGTCAATGAAACAGCGCAAGGTGAAGCAGTGGAGCTTAAGGATGGACAGGCATCTATTGCCTATACTGCCCCAGAAAGAGGGGAGTATCAAATGAAAGTGAGCTACCATGCAGCTGCGGATTCCAATTATGTTGCGACTGAGTCAGTGAGTGTAACCGTTGATACAAGTAAGAAAGCGCAGACAGGATTTGCTATAGAAGCATTTGGAGATAAAACATATGGAGATGCTCCTTTTGCGCTTAAGACAACAGGTGGTAATGGAACAGGTGAGATAAGCTTTCACAGCTCAGATGCAGATGTTATAGCAGTCACAGGTGGACAGGCGACAATAAAGAGAGTTGGCAATGTAGTTATCACAGCAGTAAAAGCCGGTGATGAGAATTATAATGAAGCAAGCACACAAATAAATGTAGTCGTTCTTCCCAAGGCTTTGACTTTTGCGGCAGATAATAAGACGGCAAAAGTGGGTCAGGCAAAACCTGAATTTACCTACAGGGTAATTGGTCTGGTGAATGACGATGAGGTTAAGGTAGAACCAGTATGTAGTGCTGATACCGCCAATATGGGCAAGAAAGGGAAATATCCTATCACCATTTCAGGGGCAGAGGTAGAGAATCAGGATTGTTATAAAATCACTTATCAGGATGGAGTATTGACTGTGACAGGCAATTCTTATAGTTATGATGATGATTATGATGATTCAAGTTCTGACAACTATTATAGGCCATCCAATAATACAAATACTACCAATACACCTGTTAAGAAGGAGGATACGATTTTACAGGACGCCAAGAAGGGCAAGGTTGATCCAGTGAAGGGTATTATCACAGGTACTACGAATGGAAATGCAG